>JAFSQO010000158.1 GCA_017446645.1 Synergistaceae bacterium
CATACACCGTCGGAGAACACCGCAATAAGAAGTGCTGTTGAAAGTGATATTAATCCTCCCAGAATAACGGCGTTTGAAAAAATTCGGTTGGCTTCGGGAAGGTTTCCGGCTCCAAGAAAAGGTGCAGTCTTGACTCGCGCTCCATTAGCCACATTAGTTCCTATAAAGCCCAGCAGCATTATCAATGGTGCAACATAGCCCATAACCGTTACGCCGTTTATGCCGATAAATTGACTTATGAAAACTAAATCAATCATCGGCCCTATCGACCTGGAAATATCTGAAAGCCCCCATGCGATTTCTGCTTTAGTGAATAACCTGCTAAGAATTTTATTCTTAACTTTTTCTCCGTAAAGATTTTCCAATGTCTACTCTATCTACACTTTCCTGTTATTTCTCCAACTGCGTCAAGAAGATCGGTTTTCCCTTGACATTCTGTTACCTATCTTAACTCGTGAAAAGTTAGGTAAATTATAGCAAAGAAAGGAGATGTGGCGCAATTCCTCTCATGGCTAAAGCCGTGAGGGTCCTTTTCCTGGTTCGTGCGATTGAGGATCATGGCGCCGTATCGGAGATCCTAACGCGTCCTTCATTAGCAACCGCTAGTATGACATAGTAAGTCACACCGTCAGCACCATGTACCCTGATAGTCCCTCCACTAAAACGCTTCTTTGCAAAATTGTAAGTCTTGTCTTGAGTATTGTGATTCTCAAATGTACATCCGTCCGATGGTTTGAATGAACTGTCAATGTTATCGTAGTCCTTCCAGTTGACGTTCAGGTGGTCTGTGAAAACTTCAATAGTAAAATTCCTATGCATTCTGTCAGCTCTCTGCATTTGCCGGTAAATATAATCCTGCATTCTCTCAGCCTCACGCTTGGCCGTCTGTTTTGCCGACGTAACCGACATCATCGCCGCTCCAGCAATCACCGTCATCACAATCAACGACGTCAATACCTCAATCAGCGTGAAACCACTGCGCCTACTTCCCATGTGTCGTCTCCTCCGTATCTGCTCCCGCCAAGTCCTTCACCCTCAATATCATCTTGAACACCTTCCGTTGTAACTGATCCTTCTGTGAAAAAGGAATCATAACACTGTCAAAAATACCGCTGTCCTTCATTCCCTGACTCATCGTTAGAATATCCTTATCGCTCCTCGCTTTGCCGTCAACAACAACATTGACTCCTCCTAAAGGCCCTTTAGTAAAATCAGCGTTATCATACTTGATTCCGTCCGTTATGTTGACTTCAATGGCGCTCAGGACTTCAAGCACTGGCATATCTCCTTTCATGAAATCAAGAAGCTTCTCAGTGTTTTGTCTCACTTTTTCGAGCTTGGCATTCTCATTCTGAAGTTCCTGCCGCCTGAGCGTCTGAGAATTGATCGTGTCTTGCATCAAATCAATTTTCTCTTTCATATCGTGAAATGTAATGAAAGCATAACTGATAGTTCCGGCTGACATCATCAGGAATCCTGCAAGAAGCCCCCAGAGAATCAGCCTGTTCGGGTTGAATGAGTATCGTCTTCGTTCAAGTTCGATGTATTCACTAGGTCTGAGATCGAGTCCGTCCTCTGAACCTTCCCTGAGCGCCAGCCCCATTGCCGCGTAAAAAGGATCGTCAAAGCTGATAACGCTGGCTCTCACATCTTCACTGAGCTGGAAGTCAACACTCGCGAGAACTATATTGTTCACCTGAACGCGCCTGTACTGAGTCCCGATGAACTGTATTGTGTTCAGAACGTCCTGAAAACTGCTTTGCTTGCCTACCGTCCTGAAGAATATTCCGCGGCCCTCCCAAGTAGCAATAATATCGTGATTGTCAGCGAAAATACACAGGCCTTCTTTAGCGTCGGGAATTGCTCTGAGCATTGCGAAGTTCATAGGTTCGATTGCTCCGGGGGGAATGCCTGTTCTCTTTGCGATCTCAAGGATTTTGTCGACCAGAGATTTTTTCGCGGTTGCCGCAAGAACTGAGACTTTGTCTTTATCGCTGGAGTCCGTCGGAGTCTTTATGATTACGGCGTCAAAAACTGTGTCAGTCCTAGAAGTGAAGTACTCCTCGAAGTTCAGGTCAATAGTGCTGCGAATGTCCTCAATGCTCATTCTTGGGAAGCTCAGAGGCCTGCGAATGACAG
>JAFSQO010000017.1 GCA_017446645.1 Synergistaceae bacterium
GAAGGTTGATACCCATTCCATGAAAGGAGTCCAGGCATCGTTAATGCTGTTCCTGAAATCCTGAAGCCATAATAAATAAGTAATGTCCATGTTAGTTTTACTCCTTAATTTTTGTGTCTCTTCATGAGTATTATAGCAATTCCGGCAGCAAGTGAAGCAAATACGCCTTCAAGCCCTGTGTTGCAGCCGCCCCCTGATGATGAGCTGATTCCGCCTGAATCTTTCGCGAGAACGTCTAAAGCAGCCTTCAGGTCAAGCAGTCCAGTACGGGAGACTTTGCCTTTGCCGTCAAGGATTTTGTATGCCTCTACTGAAGCCTTGATTTTCCCAAAAGCCGTAAAAAATGCTAGGAACGAAAACGGGTCATTGCTGAAATATTTTTCGTAAAGCAGCTCTCGTAACTCTTCAACAGTTGTATCTGGAGTAATGTCTTTTACATCTTCGTAGGGAACACCGGCCTCATTTGCGACGGTCTTTAGCTGTTCGTCAAACGAAGCAAACGGGTGAACTGTTGGGTTTATATTCCTGTTCGCGCCTTCTAACAGGGCATTCTTAATCTCTGAAGGAGTCGCGTCCGGATATTTTGAGAGAAGCAGTGCACAGGCTCCGGTAACATAAGGTGCTGCCATTGAAGTACCGCCGAGATATTTGTAGATTTCAGCGTCTTCCATGTTGTCCAAATCGGGTTCTTCGCTGGGATTTTGCTGATATTTCTTCATGAGTTCAACGAGAGGCGAGTATGTACTGAGAATATTATCGCCCGGTGCAGCTATATCTACGCTGCTGCCCCAGTTCGTGAAATATGGTGCGTTGCCGTCACTGTTTGTTGCTCCTACGATAATGAGATTATTGATTCCTGCTAAAGAGGCCGGATATGAGTACTGTCCTTTTGTGAAACTCGGTTTAGCTGGCAGAGACGGGGCTTGCGGTTCATCGAAGGGGACGGGTTTACCGACTTCAAAGCCCTCATTGCTTGCTGCTACGACTATCAAGGTTCTGTCAAGGTTATCGAATGCCTTGAACGCAAGATATATAGGTTCCTGCTTGATTTCTTCGGGGGTCTGATCCTGAAACCAGCCAAGAGATATGTTGACTGACGCAATTTTCAAATCAGGGTCATTCTTGAGTAATGAGCTAATATAACTCAATCCTTTTATAATACCGCTTATGAGAGGGTTATTAGAAGAATCATCATCATTAGTGTTCTCTATAGATAATACCGGTATAATTTTCACGTCCCAGTTTACTCCGGTTACGCCGATTTTGTTGTTGCCGACTGCGCCGATAATTCCTGCAATGTGGGTGCCGTGTCCCAGAACATCAAATGACCACATGGCATTAGAGTCACTGACGAGATCGTAAGCTATGTTGTCTATCAGGTCATCGTGTTCAAACACTCCTGAATCAAGAACAGCAGCGTAAATTTCTTCGCTTCCTGTAGTTTCTTCCCAGGCTTCGGGAGCCCGAATTGCTTCAAGCCCCCATAACTTATCAAAACTTGCGTCATTTGGCCTTATCCCAGTTGCGGAACTTGTTGGCCTTGACTTGTGCCGGACTTTGTAGTTGGGTGAGACAGATACGACATCAGGGCGTGCCTTGAGTTCGCTGATTAACTCTTCAGTAGTCTTAGTCTTTGAACGAAGGAGGACAAAAATATTGCCGTCAAGTTCCGAAATAGTATCGTAGACATCGAGGACTTCTGAGTCAACTTCTGAGGCTGCCTTAGTGACTGAAGCTCTGAGTTCGCCGCCTGCACC
>JAFSQO010000159.1 GCA_017446645.1 Synergistaceae bacterium
AGCGGAAGTCCTCGCACCTGTATCAACGTTGACAAGCTCGATATTCTTCTGCAGGAACATGCCTATTTCGGCGAGTACTGCTGTGTTAAAGCCTGCTGGAGTCCCGTCTGGTGCAATAAAGTCTATCGGAGGCAAGTCTCCAGTAACTGCTACTCTTATAGTCTGTGAATCAGGGAACTTCTTGAACTCAACCGGTGCAGGGTCCTCATATCGCGGTGCAGCTATGTAGACTCCCTCGATTGCTGCAAGAATCCAGTTATTGCGCATGTATTGCAACGCCCTGTTGAACTCATCGCGAAGTCCTGACTCATCCTCGCGAAATCCGAAAGCTAAACCCATTCCGTTGGAACGCAGGACTAAAGCAATTTCGCAGTCAGGATTCATAGCAAGAACGTAATTAGCAATTGCGTCAGGTAAAACCATCTGGTCAATATCGCCGGCATTCAGGGCCATCTGCATGGAACTCAACGAGTCATAGAACTTAACGGCAATCTGAAGTGCTTCATTGTCGGGAGCAAATGACCTTTTCCAGACCTCGGCAAAACTCTCTTCAGTAGAATTCATCTTAGAGAGAAGGCCAAGCCTTATGAATCTCCTCTCAGCTGCAAATAATGGAGACGAAGAAGCTGCACACACTAACAAGAAGATTATGACGCAAAAAATCTTCTTCATCAATTAATCAGCCCTTCCGATTACTAAATCCGTATCCCATTCGTAATAAGGCACGGACAAGATTACGCCTTCAGGGGTATCTTTCATTACGCCTTTGAGAATCTTCGCATTCTTTTCCGACAGTTTAAGGCCCTCCGTATTTCTATACCAGAAAACTACGTCGGCACGGTCCGAAGCAAGGGCTGCACTTCTTCCGCCAGAGTCTACGCTGATGAGCCTAATATTCTTCTTTAGACGCTTCCCTATCTCTGACAATATCGCAGTGTTATATCCTGTAGGTCTTCCGTCTGCTGCAATATAGTCAATAGGCGGCAGGTCTCCGGTAACGGCAACTTTGATCGTTTCGGCTCCCTTGAAGCTAGTAAATTTTGAGGGTGCAGGTTCTCTTGTAGTGTTAATATATTTTGTCGCGAGGGTCTTTAACGTCCCGTCTTTTCTCATTGCGTTAATTGCTGTGTTAAATTCCTTCTGAAGTTTGGTGTTTCCGCGTTTAAATCCAAACGAGATAGTTGAAGGCATCATGTTAAGCGAGAACTTTACTTCATAATTCGTGTTGTTGCTGATTAAGTACATTCCAACAGCCTCTGGGAGGTTTATCTCGTCAATCTTGCGCCCCCTCAAGGCCATCTGCATCTCTAACAATGAGTTATAGAAATGAACGACTCGCCTGGTCTTGGCCAAGTCCAGAATAAAGCCCTCTAACCTGTCGCCCTCTATCCAGCCTCCGTTAGGGTCATTCTCATCATACGAAGGCAGAAGGGGAGCCAATGACTTTCTGAGATCATCAAGGGCCACCTGAAACTCGTCCTCAGTCGTGCCAAGATAAGTCAGGAGTCCTGCGTCAACTTTTGGACTTGCTGCAAAGCTGACAGAACATAAAACTAAAACGAGAACTAATGCGCCTAAAAACTTTTTCATCATCAAATTATTTGCTCCTTACTGGAAAATTGAAATATGTATCAGGGTAAGGCTCATTCCTGAGAGTGAAGTGCCACCACTCAGTTGATATTGGCCTGAACCCGTGCTTAATCATTGCGTTTCGTAAAATCATACGGTTGTTGTATTGCTGCTTTGTGATCTTCTTGTAGTCAGGGTGAGAGACCCTCCCGAAAAAGTCAAACGTGCCTCCCATGTCTAAATCCTTCTGAGTATTCATGTCGAACAGGGTCAAATCTACAGTGCTGCCTCGTGAATGACCTGATCTACGGGCAATATAACCTTGTTTGAACAAAACGGACTTGTCCAGATCCGGGTAAAAATACTCTTTCATCTTTGTATCGTCCAGATCTTTTGCCCATTCAACAAAGTGATTGACCGCGCTTTGAGGTCTGTATGCGTCATATATCTTGAGCCTGTAACCCTTAGCGATTAACTCATCACTCACTGCCTTTAACGCCCTTGCAGCCTTTTTCGTGAGCAGGGCAACCGGTTCTTCATAGCCTGTGACTCTCTCGCCGATAAAATTATATGTCGAGTAATAACGTATCTCCAAAATCACGTCAGGTACAGCTTCAGAGAGAATCACAAAGCCCGATGAGTCATTGCTGGCCTTTGCGTAACACTGACTCACGGACAATGCAAGAACTAATGCTATTACGAATTTCTTCATGAACTACTTACTTATAACAGGAAAGTTAAAATAAGTGTCAGGGTACGGCTCATCTTTCAGGGTGAAGTGCCACCATTCAGTAGCAAGTGGTTTGAAGCCGTGTTTGAGCATTACCTCACGAAGAATCATGCGGTTATTATACTGTTCTTCCGTGATTTCTTTGTAGTCAGGGTGTGAGAGCGGCCCGAAGAAGTCAAATGTTCCTCCCATGTCTGCTTCCTTCTCTGTGTTCATGTCAAAGAGTGTAAGATCAACGGTGCTGCCCCTTGAGTGTCCTGATTTGTAATCGATATAGCCCTGATCAAACAAAACGGACTTGTCTAAATCGGGATAAAAATACTTCTTCATCTTTGTGTCGTCCAAATCCTTTGCCCAGTCCGCAAAATGAGTTACTGCCCTCTGCGGTCTGTATGCGTCATATATCTTGAGCCTGTAGCCTTTAGTGATTAACTCATCGCTGACTGCCTTGAGTGCCTTGGCTGCTTCTTTCGTGAGCATTGCTACCGGTTGTTCGTAGCCGTTGATTCGTGAGCCTACGAAGTTATATGTAGAGTAATAGCGAATCTCCAAAATTGCGTCAGGTACAGCCTCTGACAACATCACAAAATCTGAAGAGTCTTCGCTACTTTCTTCTGCAAAGCATGAACTCACAGCAAAAACAAGAACTAGTGCAAGTAAGATTTTTTTCATGTTTCAAGTAACCTCCTGAAAAATTTATTCTTATCTACAATATATTTTCACGCTTGCAGGAAAAAAAATAGTGATTAGTGATTAACGGGAAGACTGCATAGTTTGTGATAAGACCCCTCTGTCAGAAACATGGCAAAGGGGTCTGAACATGTAAAACGCTCTAAAACAATCCGAGAAATGACTTCTTGGCCTTCATGATTAGAATATCTTCACGCTTCCAGTAAAAATACGGCACTGAAAGGATAACTCCCTCGTTGACATCGTTGAATAATTTGCTGAATACATCATAGCCCTTTATTTCACTCTTTGAGGACCTGTACCAGAAAACAATGTCAGCGCGTCCGGAAGAGAGGGCCTCAGAACGTGCAGCTGAAGTAATATTAATTAACTTGATATTCTTCCTGAGTCTCTTACCTATTTCAGCAAGTACCGCAGTGTTGTATCCTGCCGGTCTGCCGTCGCTCGCGAACATGTCAATCGGGGGCATGTCTCCCGTTACTGCAACTCGAATCTCAGGGGCATCCTTGAAAGTCTGGGGAATGATTGACTCGTACCTGGTTTTGCTGTCATAGTCCGTGATATATTTTTTCTCAAGGATTTGCAGGGTACCGTCCTCCCTCATTGCGTTAATTACGGTGTCAATTTCCTGCTTGAGTTCCTGATTATTCGCATTGAACCCGAAAGATATTCCAGAAGACAAAATATCAGTCGTGAATTCAATTTCATGCGCCTGGACATTACTTATCACGTATTTTGCTACTGCACCGGGCAGCATAATTTCATCGAGCCTGCCTGATTTCAGGTTCATCATTAAACTCATCAGCGAGTCATAAAAGTGAATCACACGGCGATTTTTCACAAGTTGATTAATGAATTCGTCGTTGACTATAAAAGCCTCATCTTTCAAAGCGTCCAGACCTTCCTGAAATTTTGCCTCAGTCGTTCCAAGATAGGCGAGTGTACCGAGATTCAGACTACGCTCTTCTGCAAAAACAGGAGCACACAAAAATGATGCTGCTAACAGTGAAATAATAAATCTCTTCATAATAATATAGATATTTCTCTCCATTTCCGTTATTTATATTTATATTTCTATTTCTTGCCGATTAAGAAAACTTTGTTCCAGCCATAATACGGTGTCGAAGTGATTACGCCTTCGGGTAAATCGGGCTGGTGGTCGTAGCCTGTGAAGATCATGAACCAGAATACAGCGTCTGCTCTTCCTGATTTGAGTGCTGACGGTCTTGCTGCTGTCTCGATATAAACGGGATTAATGTTTATGCGCAGTCTCTTCGCTATCTCGGCCATCAATGCAACGTTGAAGCCTGCGGGTTTTCCGTCCGAAGCAACATAATCAAGCGGCGGCATGTCACCTGTAACTGCGACGTTAATCTTCTCGGCTCCGTCAAATCTGGGAAGCTCGACAGCTGGAGGGTTTGCAGCCAAAGGTCCAGTTATGAAATCTCTGGCAAGAATACCAATGACACCTTCGCGCTCTAAGTCTTCGATGACCCTGCTGAACTTACCGCAAAGTTCTTTTCTGTCCTCCATGAAGCCAAATGCAAGTGCAGTAAATGACTTGAGCATGAGAAAACCTCGAAGTCTGTAATCAGGATTAGCCCTGAGCATGTACTCGCCGACTAATTCAGGTGAAATCATTGCGTCTATTTCTCCGCGGTTTAATGCAAGCTGAAGCAAGGTTAATGAGTCATAGAACCTCATTGACTTCTCAGCTTTCAGCCCCTCGTCCGACAATTCAGCAAGCACTAAGCTCGAATAGATTTCAGGAACGGCCACTTCAACATTACCGGCAGATGCTCCAGACCTTACCAGAGTCCCGACGACTTCAGCGAATGAGCAGGCACTCGACAAAAATATGAACAACATGACTACTAATGAAGCATGAATTATTTTTCTTTTCACGCATAAATCCACTCCTTTAATTTTACAAATCATATCACTATTTTCACTGCAAGCAATTGAATCTTGCTTAGTGACATTTACTGATTGTATTATCGCATTGGATTCTGAAAAGTTTGTGTGCTATTATCATGACAAAGCAAAAATTTTTCAAGGAGGTTTATATTTCTCATGAAGAAAATAATTCTTTCACTGGTGTTAATCTTTTTCATATCGTCATGTGTATGTGCTGCAGAGAAGCCAAAGATTACGATCTACACCTCAATGTACGAGGATGTAATAGAGGCAATGACCCAGACAATGCACGAAAAGTTCCCGGATTATGACGTTGAATTCTTTTACGGCGGTACAGGGACTCTTCAGGCAAAGATAGCAGCTGAAAGGGACGCTAAGAAACTTGGCTGCGACATGCTCATGGTGGCTGACCCGTCATACTCGCTCGAACTCAAGGCAGCAGGCTTGCTTCACCCTTATATCTCGAAAGAAGCAGAAAATCTCGCTCTCGAATACGACAAAGAGGGCTACTGGTATCCCGTCAGGAATCTTAACATGATACTTGCATATAACCCTGAGAAGTTCAAGAAGGAAGACCTGCCCAAGTCATTCAAGGATTTTGCGTATGACCCGAACATGAAGGGCTTTATCTCAATGTCAAACCCGTTAACTTCAGGTACGGCCCTTGTAGCTCTCTCAGCTCTTAAAGACAAGTACGGCTACGAGTATTTTGACAAGCTCGGTGAAAATAAAGTCATGGTTGAGTCAGGTTCAGTTGCTCTAACCAAACTTGAGACTGGTGAATGCAAGATCATCATGATCCTTGAGGAGTCAGTTCTCAAGAAACGCGAAGAAGAGGACAGCTCACTCGAAGTGATTTACCCTTCAGACGGAACTATCTGCGTACCTTCACCGATTATGACGATCAAGGACGAATGGAGCGCACACGGTAACGCCAAAATCTGCGAAGAGCTTACCGACTGGTTTCTGTCAGACGAAGGGCAAAAATACATCGTCAAGGGCTGGATGCACTCGGTCAAGAAAAACCCTCCGGCAATACCTTATGACTCGATTAACACGGCGGAGATATTCGAGCACGCAATGCCCGTCAGCTGGGAGAACTGTCTGAACGAACGCACAGAACTCCGGACGAACTTTGAAGAGAGAGTTAAGAAATAACGAAGCAAAAAAATTCTCAACACAGGGGCGGTCTATACTCTCTACTGCTCCTGCTTCTTGATGTCCGCCCTGATGCCCTGAGTAATCGCAAGCAATCTTTCAGGCTCAACAGGGAAAAACGCGTGATCAGTCCCTGCTGCACTCCAGACGACTTTATACGCAAACAAATCTGTGTCCAGGACAACGGGCAATTTCTCATCATAGCCTATTGGGGGAACGCCTCCGACGTGAAAGCCGTAACGTGCGAAAACTTCATCAGGGTTCATCATCTTGCCTCTCTTGCCTCCCAGTGCCTGAGCCGATTTCTTAGCGTCAACTTTGTTAGCACCGCTCATCAAGACAAGACAGGGTGTTTTCTTGTCAACGATAAAGATCAGGCTCTTGAGAATCTCACAAGGGGGGACTCCGATTGTGTTAGCAGCGTCTTCTACTGTGAAGATTGTGCTGTCTACTACTTTTATCTCGATGTCAGATGCGCCGGAATTATTCAAGGCTTCCCGGACTTTTTCTACTGGGTTCAATGAAAATTACTCCTTTGTGAAAAAATTATTCCAGATTGTAACATGAAAAGAAAATGCATGAGATAATATAAATCATTCCAGAAAAATTTTACTCTAACGTTTTAAGTTTTAAGGAGGTTATTATTTTTATGAGTTTACCTGTTTTACATAAATTTCCCGTTGAGGAACTCACGGCTTCACAAATTGCCGAACTTGAAACAGCTGCAAAACGCGCAAGAGTTGCTGCCCTCACTATGGTAACTGCTGCAAAGAGCGGTCACCCTGCCGGAGCCTTCTCAAGCATGGAAATGTTCATGACAGTATTCGGTGTCGCTGACTTAACCCCTCAGAACTGCGACTCACTCGCACGTGACTATGTCGTTGTCTCACACGGCCACACTTCTGCAGGCGTATATGCTGCGTTAAGTGAATGGGGCTTTGTTGACAGAGAAGAGGCTATGGCTCACTTCAGGGACTGCGGTTCAGCATTTCAGGGCCACGTTACCCGCGAAGTTCCCGGCATTGACTGGGGCACAGGTAATCTCGGTCAGGGACTTTCAGCAGGAGCAGGCTTTGCCCTCGCACAAAGAGCAAACGGTCATAAAGGACGAGTCTATGTCCTAATGGGTGACGGCGGACAGACCAAAGGACAGTTAGCTGAAGCAAGACGTATCGCAGTCAAAGAGAATTTAACGGGACTGGTTGCCCTCGTTGACTGGAATAACATTCAGATCTCAGGCGACCGCAATAAAGTCATGCCCGCTGATCTCGTGAAACTCTGGGGTGCTGACGGCTGGGAAGTCGTAGAAGTCAACGGCCACTCATTCGCCGAAATCTACAAGGCCCTCAAGAACGCCGGCAAGAACGGGAAGCCTACAGTATTACTTGCTCACACTGTCATCGGCAAAGACGGTCTGGCTATGGAAGGCATTCCTGATTATCACGGAAAGCCCCCGGCACGCGATATTTATGACGCAGTTGTGAAGCATTTAGGCGATGACCCTTCAGTACTCGATAAGGCTGTTGAGAGACGCAAAACTCCACCGGCATACAAGGGACGCAAAGTTAATTACCCAGCGGCCCCAGCTATCGACACAGGCAAGCCATTTGACTACGAAGGCGCGAAAGTCATGGACAACAGGGGAGCATTTGGCAAGGCCCTCGCAGATGTCGGCAAGCTCAACTATCAGCAGGCAGGAAAAACCCCGATTCTCGTATTCGATTGCGATTTAAAACCCTCAGTAATGACGGGAGGCTTCCAGAAAGAATGCCCCGATAATTTTATTCAGTGCGGAATTCAGGAGCATTGCGTTGCTACTATGTCAGGCACAGCAAGTATCGCAGGTGTCGTATCAGTATGGGCAGACTTCGGAGTATTCGGAATCGATGAAGTGTTTAACCAGCAGAGACTCAACGACATTAACCACGCAGGCAACAAGACAGTATTGACTCACGTAGGTCTTGATGTAGGCGAAGACGGCAAAACTCACCAGTGCATTGACTACGTAGGCTTGCTTCATGACATGTTCGGAGCAAAAATAGTTGTCCCTGCTGACCCTAACCAGACTGACAGGGCGACTCGCTGGATGCTCAAGACTCCGGGAGATATTTATCTTGCAGTAGGGCGCAGCAAAATTGACGGCTTAAAAGAATTCGCAGGCAATTACGAGTTCAAATACGGCGAGGCTGTGAAATTACGCGATGGCAAGGACGGCAGTATCTTCGCCCTGGGTTATATGGTTCAGAACGTACTCAAGGCAGTCGAAGCTCACAACCTGAACGTCAGCGTCTATGCAGTATCATCACCCCTTGAACCCGACATGAAGGCCATACGTGAGGCAGCAGCACTTGGCCCGATTCTCACAGTCGAAGATCATCACGTCAATACAGGCATGGGTGCTATCATGTTAATCGAAGCAGCTCGTGCAGGGATTGCTCTTCCCAAAGTCAAGAACTTAGGCGTTGACCATTACGGAGCTTCCGGGACTTCAGACCAGGTCAGGGCAGAGATGAAACTTTCTCCTGATTCAATCGCTGAAGCATTTGCCAATCTTAAGGGGTAATATATTTATGGAAGCAAAAGATTTAATCTTACAGGGAAAAACAGCTCTGGGTATAGAGTTCGGCTCAACCAGAATCAAAGGCGTTCTGGTCGACTACGAAGGACACGTATTAGCGTCAGGCTGGCATGAATGGGAAAATTCTCTGGTTAATGGCGTGTGGACTTACTCACTTGATGAAGTCGATAAGGGACTCATATCCTGCTACTCTGCTCTGAGAAAAGATATAGAGACAAAATATGGCGTTACTCCCAAAAAATTCGGAGCTATAGGCATAAGCGCAATGATGCATGGTTATATTGCCCTTGACGCTGACGACAAACAGCTGGCTCCCTTCCAGACCTGGAGAAACACGAATACAACGAAAGCTGCTGACACTCTAACAGAACTTTTTGACTTCAATATCCCGTTAAGATGGTCAGTAGCGCACTTGTATCAGAGAATTCTTGACAATGAAGCTCATGTTAAGAATATCGCTGGTGTCTTCACATTGGCTGCGTACATGCATTATAAACTCACTGGCTGCAAAGTTATCGGTGTTGGTGATGCTGCCGGAATGTTCCCGATTGATTCAGAAAAACTTGACTATGACGAAGAAATGGTCGGCAAGTTCGATAATCTGATTCATGACACAGGACTCAAGCTCCGTGAAGTCTTCCCTAAAGTCCTGGTTGCTGGAGATGATGCAGGCAAACTCACTCAGGAAGGCGCAAAGTTACTCGATGAGTCCGGCAATCTTGAGGCAGGTATCCCCATGTGTCCCCCGGAAGGCGATGCAGGTACGGGAATGACTGCAACGAACTCAGTTGCTCCCAGAACCGGCAATCTTTCAGCAGGGACAAGCACGTTTGCAATGATAGTCCTTGAGCATAAACTCTCGAAACTTCACCGCGAAATCGACATGGTGACGACACCTTCAGGCTTCCCTGTTGCTATGAGCCATGCCAACAACGGGACTAGTGACTTGAACGCCTGGGTCAATATCTTCAGCGAGTTCTGCAATCTAATGGGAGTTAAGGCAGATTTGGGAGAACTCTTCACAAAGCTCTACACTCACGCACTTTCAGGCGATAAAGACTGCGGCGGCCTGATGTCATACGGCTATTACTCAGGCGAGAATATTACATTCATCAACGAAGGCAGACCGTTATTTGCACGAATGCCCTCAAGCAACTTCACTCTTGCTAACTTCATGCGCTCTCATCTCTACTCATCAATCGGCGCAGTAAAATTAGGCATGGATATCTTGCTCAAGGACGAGGGCGTGAAACTCGATATGCTAATGGGTCATGGAGGCTTATTCAAGACACCGTTAGTAATGCAGAAAATCCTCGCTGCTGCAGTAAACAGCCCAGTAAGCGTAATGTCGACAGCAAGTGAGGGCGGAGCTTGGGGAATTGCCTTGCTCGCTGCGTATCTTGTTGACGGAAAGAGAACCGGTAAACTTGAGGACTATCTCAATCAGCGCGTCTTCAAAGGCTTGACCGGTGAGGCTGTAGCCCCTGACCCTGAGGACGTTAAGGGCTTTGAGGAGTTCACAAAACGTTATGTAGCTGCTCTCGAAGCTGAGAAGGCTGCAATAAATTCTATGAATTGGTGAGGTATTGTATAATTATGAAAACAAGTATCCATGAAGTTTTTGACTTAGGGCAGAGCATTTGGCTCGACTACATCAGCCGTGACTTAATCGCTTCGGGCGGTCTTCAGGACTGGATTGACAAGGGAGTTGTCGGAGTTACTACTAATCCTTCGATTTTTGAGAACGCAATTGCAAAGACAAAGGATTATGACGAAGAGATCGCTTCACTCGCAAAATCAGGTAAGACCAGCGCGGAGATTTACGAGATTTTAACGCTTCAGGAAGTCGGGGCAGCTGCGGACATCCTCAAACCCGTTTATGATAAGACCAACGGTAAAGACGGCTATGTCAGTCTTGAGGTCAACCCGTTAATCGCATCTGACAAAGATACGACAATCAGCGAGGCCAAGAGATTATTTGCGTTACTCAACAGGCCGAACGTCATGATAAAGATTCCTGCAACACCTGAAGGCATAGCAGCCCTTGAAGAGTGCATTGCAGCAGGTATCAACGTGAATTCAACGCTGATCTTCTCTCAGGAGCAGTACATTGACGTAGCTAAGGCATTCATAGCCGGAGCAAAACGTGCGAAAAAAGTACCGGCTTCTGTAGCATCTGTATTTGTGAGCAGGGTTGACACAGCAGTCGACAAGTTACTCGCTGAAAGGGGCAGCACCAATCTTGAGGGCAAAATCGCAGTTGACGGCATTAAACTCATGTATCAGAGCTTCAAAGAGTTATTTGCAGGTATCGAGGCAAAGCAAAGACCGTTATGGGCAAGCACAGGCACAAAGAACCCTGCATACAGTGATGTCGTCTATATCGAGACACTAATCGGCCCTGAAACAGTAAATACTGTTCCTCCTGCAACGTTGAACGCCTTCGTAAGTCACGGCAAGGCTGCTATGACCATTGAGACCGGACTTGATGAGGCAAAATCGGACCTGAAGAAACTTGAGAATTTAGGCATTGACATTAAGGCAGTGTGTGCAAAGCTGCTTGCTGACGGGTTAAGCTCATTCAACAAGGCTTTCGAGTCCCTGATGTCGGCCATTGAAGTAAAGGCAAAATAACGCAAAATCAGACCGTTCCCCTTGTCAGGATTTTATGGCGAGGGGAGTTTAACCACCATGAGATACTTTATAGGCATCGATTTAGGCACTTCAAGCGTAAAATCACTCTTAATGAGCGAAACAGGTGATGTAATCGGCATTGCCCAACGAGAGTATGACATTCTCAAGGCTAATACTTCATGGGCTGAACAGGATATGGACTCGTTATGGCTGAAGACTTGCGAGACCCTGCAGGAACTCACGGGGAAATTCAAGCATAATATCGCAGGTATAGGCTATTCCGGACAAATGCACGGGCTGGTCATGCTCGACAGGGATAATCACCTAATAAGACGCGCTATTATTTGGGCTGACCAGCGTTCCGGCGACGAGATAGAATTTATCTCACGGGTTATTCCTGATTACCGAAATATCACGTTTAACTCATTAAGTACCGGCTTCCTTGCTGCATCGTTAATTTGGGTGCGGGAACATGAACCTGATAATTACTCAAAAATAGCTCACGTAATGCTCCCGAAAGATTACATACGATTCAAGATGTCTGGCGAACTGGGCACGGACTTATCTGACGCTTCAGGAACGGGAATATTTGACATGCAAAGACGTAACTGGAGCACCGGGATGATTCGCGAACTTGAACTTGACCCAAAAATCTTTGTAAGCGTTCATGACTCCTGCGAAATTGCCGGACAACTCAACCAAGAGTGCTCTGATTTAACGGGCTTACCTGAAGGGGTTAATCTCGTCTACGGCGGCGGTGATACACTCGTTCAGACTATAGGAAATGGAGTTACTGACCTGACAAAAAGCCTGATCTCGAATATAGGCACAGCAAGCCAATTATTATGTCCGGTTAATCAGCCTTTACATGATAAAGAATTCCGCACTAATACGTTCTGTCATGTCGTGAAAAATCAATGGCTTTTAATGGGGGCTAATCTTAACGGGGGAGTTGCTTTAAAGTGGCTGAAAAACATTCTCGAAGCTCCTGACTATAATTACATGACGGATTTAGCACTGCAGTCTGAACCTGGTGCAAAAAATTTACTCTTCCTGCCATACCTGAACGGCGAAAGGACACCATATAACGACCCTGAGGCACGAGGCGTTTTTCTGGGCTTAAGTCTCGTTCATTCACGCAAAGAATTAATCAGGTCAGTCATGGAAGGCATTATCTTCTCTCAGCGTGAGACCCTCGAAATTTTCTCGCAAATCGGCCTCAAGTTCTCCAGAGTAATTGCTTCAGGAGGAGGCGCAAAGAGTGAAGCGTTCAAATCAATAATAGCGTCAACCCTGAAGTGCGAAGTCCTAACTAACTCAATCACAGAACAGGGCTGTATCGGTGCTGCTATCCTTGCTGCTGTAGGTACTGGTGCATTCTCAAGCATTCACGAAGCCTGCAATACTATCGTAAAATTCGATGAGCGCGTTACTTATCCTGTTAAAGACTTAACGGGGCGTTATGATGAGTTATTCGCGAGATTTCACAGGATTTACCCTGCTACTAAAGGAGTATAAAGAGTGTATAATTAACGTGTAATTAAATCACGAAAGGATTGATTATACATGTCTGATATTGCAAACGAAAACGAAAATAAAAACCTAAACGAAGGCAAGAAAACTGACTCTGCCACAAAACCAAGGACAGGGCAGAAGTTCACAAAGAAGCCCAATCCAAACAAGAAGCCCAAATCCAACAAGCCTCCGATTGAGCGCAGGGAATTCACTCCGGAAGAGAACGCGGAATTCTTCAGGCTAGTGCAGTCACTTGAAGTTGAGGACATGAAGAAGGCTGTAGACATGGTCTATCATGGTGCTGATGTCCACGTCCGCGAGGAGACAGGCAACACCGCTCTCATGTGGGCAGCTGGTCAGGGTCATACTCCGTTGGTCAGGGCTTTGCTGAAATTCGGGGCAAAAGTCAACGAACAGGACAGCATGGGACGTAGTGCCTTGTATTGGGCTGCAAGGGGAGGTTTTGCCCAGGCTGCTAAAGTACTGCTTGCTGCAAAGGCTGACCCTAACCTCATGACAGAGTGGCACGGTTCGGCTATTCTCGCTGCTGCAAGAAGTGAAGGCACTCAGGTCTCCCTAGATCTCATAAAGGCTGGTGCTGACGTTACCATCGCTGACGACTACAATATGAGCGCAATCATGTATGCTGTCAGAAGGGGAAATCTCACGGTTTTCGAGGCTTTGTTGGATGCTGGCGTTGACGTTCACCTAATCAGCGAACAGGGTGACAGTCTGCTTACTCTTGCTGCTTTCGGAGGCAATGCTGAGATAGCTGAAACCTTGCTGGATATGGGATTTGACATCAACTTTAAAGGCTCATTGGGTGAGACTGCATTAGTCAAGGCTGCAAGACGCAACAAGGTCAAATTCGTAAAGCTCATGCTCGCAAGGGGAGCTGACAGGACTATCACTAATGACGAAGGCAAAACTGCTGAAGAGTACGCAAGGACAGGCACTAAAAACGGCGTTAATCCGAATATGGTCGCCCTCTTTGAAGCAAAAGCCCAGCTTGAACCTAAACCCAATACTAAACCCAATAAGAAGGCAGGTAAAGCTGTAAAGAATCAAACAACAGAAAAAGCTGAGACAAAGCCAGAACCAAAGGCAGAA
This sequence comes from Synergistaceae bacterium, assembly GCA_017446645.1. Taxonomy (GTDB): domain Bacteria; phylum Synergistota; class Synergistia; order Synergistales; family Aminobacteriaceae; genus JAFUXM01. The sequence continues at coordinate 13,902 of JAFSQO010000159.1, forward strand.
CCCAAGGCCGAAGCTGTGATCGAGACTGATAAAGCTCCGGCACCTGAGAAGAAGAAGGCCCAGTCAGTGATAAAGAAAGTCGCGGTAAAGGGCAAATCAGGGAAAACCGGCAAGAAATTAATTTAGTAATCAACAGGGGGCAATCACGCTCCCTTATGCTTTCTAATCTATTCTAAACAATACTCACTCCGCACTCCTCAAGGATTTTCCCAAGAGCACACACCGGAAGCCCTACGACATTGAAGTAATCACCGTCAAGACCCTCAACCAATAATGACCCCTTACCCTGAACAGCATACGCCCCTGCCTTGTCATCGCACTCGCCTGAAGCAACGTAATTCTTGATTTGTGCCTCACTGAGAACACGAAACTTGACTCTGGTGCTCTCGACATGAGAGATAATTTTCCCGTCACAGCACACTGTCAGCCCCGTCAACACTTCATGCTCACGTCCCTGAAGGGTTTTCAGCATGTTAAAAGCGTCCGCTCTGTCCGAAGGCTTTCCCAGAACTTTCCCGTCAATTACGACTATGGTGTCAGCAGCAATGATTATAGAGTCAGGAAACTTTTGCGAACCCGAATGCGCTTTTAGCCTCGATAATCTCCTGCATAAATCTTTAGGCTTCTCATCAGGGAGTCTTGACTCGTCAACTTCCGGCCTATATAACTCAAAATCAAGGCCAAGCCCCGTAAGCAACTCACGCCTGCGGGGACTGCCCGATGCAAGAATAATTTTTCGCATAGTCATCATGATAAAGATAAAAATATAGCCATACAGCCAATCACAAGACAG
>JAFSQO010000160.1 GCA_017446645.1 Synergistaceae bacterium
ACAAAGCCTATAGACGGTGAGGCACTTGAAAAAATGCTCTTGAAATATCTTCCGCCGGACAAGATTACCCAAATTAAAGAAGACGTTAAGAATGTTAAAGAAGATAAAGAATCTCAAGGAAAAATTCCTGAAGACGAAGCTGACTGGTTCACTAAACTCAAGGAAAAGGGCATTCAGGTTGAAGTCGGACTTAGATATTCCCAAAATGACGAGACTCTGTATCGCTCTTTGTTAAGTGAGTACGTTCTCAGCTCTGACGAAAAAATTAATGCTCTAAAAAAATTCTGCGAGTCTAAAGATTGTGAGCATTACGGGATAGTTGTTCATGCCCTCAAGAGTTCATCAAGAATGATAGGAGCAACGGAGCTTTCCGAAGTTTGCTTAAGATTAGAGAAGGCTTCGGACAAGGGCGAGATTGCAACGATTCAAGAAGAGACTCCGGCTTTGTTAGAGTTGTATGAGAAGATTATCGGCGTAATTCGTTCTGCCAATGTAGTAGCAGATATTCCGGCTGCACATGACGCTGACGATGAAATTTTAGAATTTTTCCCGGAATAATTTTAAGGAGTGATTACATGATGAAGACAGTAAAATTTTTCGCAGTTCTCGTAATTCTCGCAATGACATTCACAAGTTCACACGCTCAAGATAATAATGACTGGGCGAAGGATAAACTTGACGCAAGAAAAGCTCTTCCAAACGTTACGGACTCACCGTCTCGAAAAGTTCCCCTGAAGTCTTTAGCTCCGTTAGAAAAATCAGAGGGCATAATCAGACGGGTCAACCTCTATGACGATGAAATAAAGGCGTGTGCATTGACATTCGACATGTGCGAACTCGACACAGTAACAACAGGCTGCGATATGGACGTGATTAATTTCCTGAGAGAGAAGAATATCCCTGCAACCCTGTTCATGGGCGGTAAATGGATGAGGACTCACGCAAGGAGAGTCAAGCAAATCATGACGGCCAAGAACTTCGAGATTGCCAATCATAACTGGTCTCACGGTAATTGTGCTCTGCTCTCACCGGAAGGACTGAAGGCTCAGGTCTTATGGACTCAATCAGAGTATGAATTACTGCGTGAAGAAGCCGGCCTCGATGACGTTCAACCAGTGCCGAGTCTGTTCAGGCTGCCCTATGGCCGAAGCTCAGAGAGTGCAGTCAAGACTATTAACGAGCTTGGACTCAGGGTCATTCAGTGGGACGTTGCTGCGGAGGCTGGCGATAACTCGAACATAAAACGCGCTAAAAAATCTGCGGTGCGTGTTGCTAACATGACCAAGCCTGGAAGTATATTATTATTTCATGCTAATCTGGTTCCTAAGGGGACGATTAACTTGCTGCGTGAGGTTGTGAGTATCTTGCAGGCTAAAGGCTATGAGTTCGTGAAAGTGAGCGAGCTTCTCGAAATGGGAGAACCTGAAGTGACTAGAGACGGCTATTTTACGAAGCCCGGAGACAACAGGGCACTTGATAAGAAATTCGGAATTGACGGAACAGGACGCAAGACGAGATTTACGGGTGAATGAGACAATTTTACTTAGTCAACAGCTGAAAGAGTACGAGAACAATGCCTACGCCAATGCCGAAAAGTGTCAAATACCAGCCGAATTTTATTTGCATCGTGTTCACCTGTGTTGACAGTGCTTTCACGTCTCCACGTATCTCGCTGATGTCTGCCTTCATTTCGCTTGCGATAGCTTTATGTTCGGCCAGATTTCTTTCGACTA
>JAFSQO010000161.1 GCA_017446645.1 Synergistaceae bacterium
TCAGATGCATTAATTCCTTCAGTACCTGCTGACTCTGTATCCTGCTGCTGCTGGTTAGCCTGAGAAGACTGCATGAGTTCGGCCATTTCTGCCTGAGCTTCTGCTTCTGCCTTTCTCTCACGTTCAGCGATTAGTGCCGGAGCCTCTGCATATGCCCTTGTTGACGAGATTCCGGGAGGTGTCTTCATGCCGTTGATAAAGAATTGCCGTCCAGCAAGAATTAAGAGTCCTATAGCAGCAATGCTCACTACAGGCAGGATAATATCGCCGAATGAGGGCAGGATACCCCGCTTCTTTATGCCCCGCCGGACTGTAGGACGTTTTGTCCCTGAACTAGTCCTTGCGGTTCTTTCTGAATATTGCCGGCTGATCATAGAATCGCCTCTGTGAGTCTGGGAATGCCCGATTGTCCTCGCTCGGTGAAGTCAATCTTGCTTCTTCAAAACCTTCCTGGGTTCTTCTTCGCTGATTGTATAAATCGTAAATCGAACTTGTCCTTCTTGGCTGCTGTGGCTGAACTTGAGGCTGAACAGTATGAGGCTGTACGATCCCCGTACGTACTCCGGGCTGAACAGGCTGGACTTGCTGCTGTCCCTGTACTGGAGTCTGGACTTCTTCCTTCTCTTCTTTCTTGATTTTAGGCCGTGCCTGTGCGTTTTCCGGGAAAGTTGCAATTAAAGTAACGTGAACTTTGTCGCCTAAAGAGTCATCAATGACGTGTCCCCAGATTACCTGAGCGTCAGGGTCTGCGGTTTCCTCGATGATTTTTGCTGCATCTGCCATTTCGTTCAGGAGAATTTCGCTGCCTGTCGTAACGTTGAGCAAAATGCCGCTTGCACCGGTAACCGGGAATGTCATCAACGGTGAGTCAATTGCGTTCTTGGCTGCCTTTGCTGCCCTGTCCTCGCCTTCGCCCTCACCCATGCCCATAATGGCCGTGCCTGCGTTGGTTAATATCGCCTTTACATCGTTGAAGTCAAGATTGACAAAGCCGTTTTTGGTGATTAGATCCGTAACTCCCTGAACTGCCTGCCTTAGGACTTCATCGACTTTCTTATATGCATCGACTAACTTCATTTTTGAGAGGCTGTCCATCTGCAATAATCTATCATTCTCGACAATTAATAAAGCGTCAACGTTCTTCTTAAGCTCTATGATTCCTGCTTCGGCAGTCTTCATGCGTTTGCTCATCTCAAAACCGAATGGCTTGGTAACGACTCCGACTACGAGAATACCCATATCGCGGGCAGCTTCTGCAATGACCGGAGCAGCTCCTGTGCCAGTGCCTCCGCCCATTCCTGCAGTTACGAAGAGCATATCTGCACCAGTGATATATTCTTTGATGCGGTCTATGCTTTCTTTAGCAGCGTTGGTACCTACCTGGGGATTTGCCCCTGCACCTAAGCCGCGCGTTAAGGTCTCGCCCAAAATAATCTTGTTGGGAGCCTGACTCATGTCCAAAGCCTTTGCATCTGTATTTGCAGCCACAAAATCAACACCCTGAACGTTAGATTCTATTATGTGGTTCAGAGCATTGCCGCCGCCGCCTCCAACACCGAATACTACTATTTTTTCGTTCTGTCTAATGGTGCTGTTAGTTAATTGAAACATTTGTTCTTGATTCATTTTTGAATAATCTCCTCCTCCGTCTGTACAAAAATATTTTATGGCATTTTTTTTGACATGACAAGATTCAAGATTAAATTATAGAATAATATCAGAAAATTTTCTTTAAATTATCGAGGAACCTCCCAAGTTTTTCTCTGACACTTTCGCGCGGTTCGTCATCTTCCTCATCGTCATAATAATCATCATCGTCATAGTCATCGTTATTATGATTCACGTTGTCATCGCCATAAAAATCAGATTCCCTGACAACAGCTTTGTCACGTGATTTAGAAGGACGTGTGTTTTTAACATTGTCATCGTCATTGCCGCCGAAGTCTTCGTATGAGCCTGAGCCGGTGCCTGAATCAGAACCTGAGTCATAATTCCCTGACGTACCAGCCTGAGAAGGACGCGATGATCTGTTACGGTTTTCTGATTCCATGAATAAATACGGATCACGCTCTACGTCAACGCAATATTTCAAGATACCTGCAGCACTGACATATGCAGCATTATCAAGGCCATAAGAAAGGGGATAAACGGGCTTTTCAACTTTTCTGACCGGTAACTGCAAAATATCAGCCAGCATATACTCGATTCCGGGAGTCTCTGATACACCGCCTGACAAGATTACACCCATAGGGAAGTGCTGAGGCGTACATTCTGCGAGGGCTGTCCTGATATGTTCAGAGAAAAGTTCTTCGATTCTGGCTAAAACTATCTGGGTTGCAAGGTCTACGTCAATTCCGTTATTTCTCAGCTCGTCAAGATTCGTATTAGGGTTAAATAACTGACGCTTGAGAAAATCCGCTTCACCTAAGGGCAAATGCAGAACTGTAGCTAAATCGCTCTTGATGTGATCGCCGCCTATTGGAATGCTTAGGACCCTGAACGCCCTTCCGCCCCTGAAAAGCACTATACCGGTTGTACCTCCGCCAATGCAGATAGAGATACACCCGGCGCGTTTTTCTTCTTCATAGACTGCCCCCAAAGATGACGCAAGGGGTTTGAGAATAAGGCCCTTGACTTCGAGTCCTGCCTTTCTGACACATGCCTTTACAGTCTGGACGTAAGTCATTGGCACTGCAACGGTCTGGAGCCACATGTCTAACCGCGTTCCGTTCATGCTTAAAGGCTCATCAACAGGTCTGCCGTCAAGTTCGTAACTTGTAGGGATCAGGTGAAGGGGGTACATGTTTATCTTGAGTTCAGACTCATCTCTGGCGCGTTCGATTACCCTGTCTAAGTCATCACGGGCGACTGCATCTGATTTAGAGTCTCGGCCTCCTAATGTAATCATTCCGTGAGTTGACTCGCTTCGTACGTCCCACGCATTGAAGGCGACCATTACGTTACTCAGCTCTTTCGGGTTTATGCCGGTCATACCCTGAGCTTTTTTCAGGGCTTCCATTACGGACTGCTGGGCTTCAGGGACACTTACTATGATACCCTTAGAAATTCCGCGTGAAGCAGCATCCCCGAATCCTATAACATGAATCGAATCAGGATAATTGCGATCCCTTTTTGCTACTATCATAATAGTTTTTGTTGTCCCCATACTAAGCCCTACGAGCAGGCTGTCTGATTTTACCGGCATTTTTTAACTTTCCCTTCTTTAAACTTTAAGAATTTACTTATTATACTTATCTATCTATGAATTACGCAATTTGCAAATTACAGATTACGCAATAAAATTTTCCCCTCATAAGTAGCGTCTATTATATGACTTCCGCCCTCGTTAAGCAGGCGCGAGAATAATTCATCAAGTATAGCACCTACATCTTGGCCGGGATATTTATCACGCTGCAGGAATAACTCAAAATTCTGTCTGCCGTGTGATAGCTTAAGGACAAATAAATCCATTCCTGCACGACGCTCCCATGTTATTTCAGTAGCTGCATCGAACCATCTATAGCCGCTGAACTCCTCGACAAAGCTCGAAATTATCTCAGTCGAAATTGGCGAGTCAAAGACCCCGAATTCCGGAGTGCTTATAGTAACGCCGTCCTGTAAATCTCCCTGTTCAGGGATCTTCCAGATTACGCTGCCAGCCTCGCTCTCGTTAGGTCTGCCCTTCTCAGAGAGCCACATCTTGCCGTCACGAGAGATGCACCAGATTTTACCGCGCCATTGGACTTTAACCCATGCCTTCAGCCAGTTAATCACGGTCTTGAATCTCCCGAAGCCCTCCATGTGTGTCTCGACTGTAACGGGCATATCGCGCTCCAGAAATTCACCCATTCCGCGAGAATCTTTTAACAGGTACGGCCAGAAAGCCAGACATCGTTGAGGGAATATATCCCATAATCTCTGCTCAAGGGCCTGAGACTGCGCCTCTATCCTGTAATATCTCAGGGCGAACCATGATTTATATTCTGCAATGCGATACACACAACCTGCAATAAACACTATCAGCATGAAGAATCTAAGACGAAAACGTCTACGGACACGCACAGTACATCACAATAACGCAAAGAAACAAGGGGAAGCGTTCTTGATTTCCTGCTCAAGCCTTATTCCCGTATTGTTAAAAACTTTATCGCTGCAAATCTTGATTAATCCGGTCACGTCAGAACTTGAGGCATTACCGGTGTTCAGGATAAAGTTTGCATGTCTGTCAGAAACTACAGCACCGCCGACTCTAAGATTCTTGCAGCCGCAATCGTCAAGCAGTTTACCCGCTGAATTACCTTCGGGATTCTTGAACGTACAGCCTGCACTCCTGAAATTTAGGGGCTGATTCTTCCTGAGTGACAAAAATTTCTGGTAAATATTTTCATCTTCTTCAGGTTTTGCTTCTCTAAATTTCATTTTCACTGAGAGTATTATTATATTTTCACATGCAAGTGAACATTTTCGATATTCAAAGCTGAAATCTTTCTGATTATATACCCTGAAACTGCCTGATGAGTCTATTGCAAGGACGCTCTCGATTAACTCGCAAACCCCGTGACCGCCTGCACCCGCGTTGCCTGAGACTGCCCCGCCGAGTGAACCGGGAATACCTGCTGCAAATTCCAGTCCTGCAAGATTCTTATCTCTGAGAGTCTTCACCAGAACGGGAAGTTTGTAGCCTGCCTGAATGTCTGCGCTCATGTCATCGTGCCAGGTTATTGTGCTGAGATTCCGGGTCGAGATAACAAGCCCATGAATTACTCCGTCAGGGAAAATTATATTGCTTCCTCCGCCTAGAACGTAGACGGGAGAACCTTTGGCAGCCTTGATTAACTGCTGTACTTCTTCGGGGGAATCAGGGGCCGCGAAAGATTCAGCAACACCTCCGACTCCTAACGTGCATAACTGGGATAAATCTATATTCGTGTTCATAATTCTTACTCGGTCAAAAATTGCTCGCCGATCTCGTAGACGTTGCCAGCTCCCATAGTAATCAGCAAATCGCCGGACTTTAACGAGGGCTTTATTGAGTCCAAAGCGTCGTCAAGTTTATTTATCAGGGTTATGGCTTTCTCGCTGAGTCTGGTTATCTCATCTGAAGAACTGTGCGATAACTCTTTCTCGCCGGCTGAGTAAACCGGCAGCAAAAATATTTCGTCAGCAAGATTCAAAGCGCGTGCTATATCAGGAGCAAACTTTGCTGTCCTCGAAAATCTGTGAGGCTGGTAAACTACTACGATTCTCTTATCAGGATAAATTCCGCGTACGGCCTTGAGAGTTGCCTTTATCTCTGACGGATGATGGGCATAATCGTCCATGACCAGAATATTATCGCGAGTGCCCTTTACCTGCATTCTGCGTTCTGAGCCGTGGAAGTGCCTGAGAATTTGCGCTGAAGTCTCGAAGTCAACTCCGCACAATTCAGCAGCAGCCGTAGCA
>JAFSQO010000162.1 GCA_017446645.1 Synergistaceae bacterium
ACATTGACACGAAGATAAAAGTCGCCGTTACTGGTGATTTACCGCCTATCGATTTCGTAAGCCCTGAAGGAAAACCTGCCGGTTTCAACACTGCAGTGCTCGCTGAGATAGCAAAGAGACTTCACGTCAATATCGAGATCGTAAATATCGATTCCGGAGCACGTGCTGCTGCTTTGGCTTCTAAGAGAGTTGATGCAGTGTTCTGGTTCCAGTTCAGAAAAAACGCAGAAACACAGCCTGACATTCCGGAAGGTGTTGCATTGTCAGAGCCTTATTACACCTGGAATGAAATTCTGAACATCGCGAAGAAGTAAATTAACTCTTAGAGTCTTTGCCCTCTCGAAAGTTAATCGGGAGGGTTTTTTGCTATACTATATGGCACATACATTTACAGGAGGTCTGAAAAATTCATGGCAGATTACGAAGTTAAAGATTTATCGCTCGCTGAACACGGTCAGAGAAAAATCGACTGGGCATGGCAATATATGCCTTCACTGCAGTTTTTATATAACAAGTACAGGGAATCACAGCCATTTAAAGGCGCAGTCATAGCAGCTTGTCTTCACCTGGAGGCCAAGACTGCAAATTTATTAATCACGTTAAAGAAACTCGGCGCAAGGGTCGCAGCCTGCGGGAGTAATCCGTTATCGACTCAAGATGATATATGTGCAGCCCTCGCAAAGAACGGCGTTCATGTTTACTCGCACAGGGGCATGTCAACTCAGGAATATTTTGGTTACGTGAAAAAAGTCCTCGCTTATAAACCCAACGTAATAATCGATGACGGTGCTGACTTAGTCGCTACAGTTCATCAGGAAATGCAGGACATAATCCCGGGAATATTGGGAGGCTCAGAAGAGACAACTTCAGGAGTCAAGAGACTCAAGGCAATGAACAATCAGGGCGTGTTGAAGTTCCCCATGATTGACGTTAATGACGCTTTGAGCAAGTATTTATTCGATAACCGTTACGGCACAGGTCAGTCTGTCATTGACGGGTTTATCAGAACTACGAACATGATTTTAGCAGGCAAAACTGTAGTAGTAGCAGGTTACGGCTGGTGCGGTAGAGGCTTTGCCATGAGGGCTGCCGGTCTTGGTGCTCACGTTGTAGTTACTGAGATTGACCCTCACAAGTCATGCGAGGCTTTAATGGACGGCTTTCAGGTTATGAGCATGGAGAAGGCTGCATCAGTCGGCGATGTCTTCATGACCTTCACGGGAAATATTCACGTTATCAGGCGCGAACACTTTGCCCGAATGAAAAACGGTGTAGTTCTCGGCAATGCAGGACACTTTGATGTAGAGATCAGCAAGCCGGATTTATCAGCAATGGCGGATCACATGGAACACCTGCGCGATAATATAGATACTTACGTGATGAAGGACGGCAGGAGAATTAATTTATTAGGTGAAGGAAGACTCACGAATCTCGCCTGCGCTGACGGCCACCCGATTGAGATAATGGATCTGAGTTTCTCTTTGCAATTAGAGTCGGCACTGTATATCTACACGAATAAACTTGAGCCTGGATTATATCCTGTTCCTGAAAAAACTGACAGGGCAGTAATGGAGTCAAAGCTCGCAGCACTCGGAATAGAGATAGACTCTATGACACCTGAACAAGTCGAGTACATGAAGAGCTGGCAGGAGTAATTTGCTATGACTAAATTTTTGCGGTTGTTATTATTGCTTGTCGTGTCAGTCAGTCCTGCGTTTGCAAGAGATGCATCGAGCATAATTGACGAGCCTTTCTATAAAATCAAAACAAGCATCTATGAAGCCATGCCCAAACACTTAAATGATGACGAAATTATTTTTCTGGGAGACAGCCTCACTGACTACGTGAAATTTGACGAGATTTTCCCTGAACTTCACACAAAAAACCGCGGCATTGCAGGGGACACTACAACAGGAGTCCTTCACAGGCTGCAAGATATAATAGCGTCAAAGCCTGCAAAACTCTTTATCTTAATCGGGACTAATGACATCGTGTATAACGTTGAACCCGACGAGATTGCAAAAAATATCAGTGATATTATTTCTCAGGTCAAAGCAGGCTCACCGAAGACAAAAATTTACCTTGAGACCCTGATGCCTGTAAATCATGAATTCGAGACACATCGGCCTGGTAATATAATTAAAGCTGTCAATGAAAGACTGCCGGAAATTGCAAAGGAACTCGGCTGCACATTAGTTGACACTTATAAATTTTTTGCAGAAGACGGTGAACTTCCCAAAAATTACACGATTGACGGAATTCATTTTAACGGCTCCGGGATCCTTCACTGGATGAAATTCCTGGCACCATACATAAAGGAGTAAAAGTAAATTATGGCAACGTTATTCAAAGATGTATTAATCCTTGACGGAGCGAGAACTAAGGCCCAAAGAGTCCACATGCTCGTCTCAAAGGGCAGAATAGCAGAAATTCTCGATGCTGACCAAACACCGCCCGGAGCAGATAAAATTATCTCAGGTCACGGCAAAATGGCAGTGCTTCCCGGTTTCGTCAATGCTCATACCCATGCAGCTATGATTTTGTTGAGAGGCTTGGGCGAAGAGGCTCCGTTAATGGAATGGCTGCAAAATAAAATCTGGCCTGTCGAAGATAAATTAACGCCTGAGCATATTTACTGGGGGACTTTATCGGCAATGCTTGAGATGCTTGAAACCGGGACAACATGCTTTGCTGACATGTATTTCGCTATGGACAGGGTCGCCGACGCAGCATTAAGTGCAGGAATGAGGGCAGCACTCTCACGTGGAATTACAGCAGGTGCTCCGGGAAAAGTCGAACGTTCATTGCACGAGAATTTGGACCTAGCAGAAAAATATCACGGCCGCGAAGGTTTAATCACGGTTCAGCTTGGACCTCACGCGCCGTATACTGTGCCGCTTGACAGCATGAAGAATATCTCAGAGGCAGCAAAGACCCAGGGGCTTGGAATTCACTTTCACTTCTTAGAGACAAAATACGAACTCGATAATCTGGGAATGAGTCCCGAAAAATATCTGGAGGAGTCAGGCTTGCTTGAAGTCCCGTATTTAAATCTTGCCCATTCAGTATGGCTTGACCCGAAAGTTAATCTTGAGTCAGAAAACATTACCCTGATTCATAATCCCTGCAGCAACTTAAAACTCGGCAGCGGTATTATGCCTCTTCCTGCATGGCTTGATCGCGATTTCCCAGTAGCATTGGGCACTGACGGAGCATCAAGCAACAACAGGCTCGACATGTGGGAGGAAATGCGAACGACTGCCCTTCTTCACAAGGGAGTTACTCAAGACCCGGTGTGCGTCCCGGCTGTTGACGCTCTCAGAATGGCAACGTATGAAGGCGCAAGGGCCTTTGGCTTTACACAAAAGGGCATGATCCGTGAAGGCTGGTATGCTGACCTGGTACTCGTGGATCTCGACAAGGCTCACTACATAGGCGTCAATGAGGAGAATTTGGCGGCTTATATCGTCTATGCAGGAAGCTCGGCGGACATAGAAGGCACCATGATTAACGGCAAATGGCTCTACAAGAACGGCGAGTATCCGACACTCGACAGAGAAGAGATTTTGCAGAAGGCACGAGAAGCCCGTGAAGCAATCACAAAATAGAATCACGAAAGCTCCGCCACAAAACGGTGGAGCAAATTTTTTAACCGGCTGTGTCAATTTTTTCGAGAATTTTGTTGAGTTTATTGCTCACACTGTCAAGAGAATATGCAAGTCTAAGGCACGTAAGCATCAATATATCTTCTTGTCTGGCACCCTTGATTATTTCGCCGGAAGCTTCATCAATTAATGCCTTTACCCTGTCAAGTTCTGCATTATCAAGAGGCGTGTTTATCGTGTAAGTCCCCTTGCCTATTGTCAAAAATACATCGCGTGAATTTCTCATTGTCATCTCGTTAATAATATATGCTCAAGCCTTGCAACTTTCTCTGAATATAGTGCGTAATTAACAATATTTTCCTGATACATGCGGACAAATTCCTTCTCGCGTTCCAGGGTCCCGTCAGTCTTTCGGGCTAACTCACGGCGCAAAATAGAACGTTCCCTCAGAAGATTGTCGAGACGTTCTGAAATTGCATCGGCGTAAAATTCTATTTCGTTAAGCATTCAATAAATTTCCCCTCCAGCAGAATTTTTTATATTTTACCAGAGAGGCGAAATTTTATTTATCTTACCTGATTATATAGCCCTTACGCTTTAAGTTCTCGCGGACTTCATTATGGACTCCGTCGACTTCGCTGTCTGTTAGAGTCTTTTCATCCGAACGATAACTCAGGGTATACGCCAAACTTCTAAAGCCTTCAGGTATACCGGAACCTTCGTAGATGTCAAAGAGCCTCAGTTTTTCGAGGGTCAAATCCTTCACTGACGAGTAAATATCACTCATTACATCATCGCTGCTTCTGTCGCGTGATACAAGAATTGCTATGTCCCTGTTCACTGCCGGGAATTGCGAGGCCGGTTTAAATTCAGGTTTACGTGAGGTCATTAAGCCCGTCAAATCTATTTCAAATATGTAGACCTTTTCGATTTCAAGCTCCTGTTCAATTACTGGCTTTAATCTCGCAACAAAGCCTATTTCCTGGTCATCAACGTAAATCTTCGCACTCTGTCCTGAATGGGTGAAGGGTTCACTGCCTGCCTTGAAGACTGGATTATAACCGCGTGACATGATTAACGTCTCGACATCTGATTTAACATCATAGAAATCTTCGGACCTGTCATTATATATACTGCGAGTGTCACTCCCATTGAAGATTAATCCGGCAACGTGTTCGGGTTCGCAGTTATTCACAAAGACACGGCCTGACTCAAAGATTCTTATGCTATCCTTGAAGCCTGAACTCAGGGAATTACGTACAGCACTAAGCAATCCAGGCAACAGCGTAGTCCTCATAGCCATTTGTGAGCGCGAAATGGGATTAGCCAGCGTTAATATTTTAGAGCGCACGTCATCTTCAGGAAGCCGCAATTTCTGAGCAAAGTCCTCTGGCAGGAAGCTATACGTAACTACTTCAGTGTAGCCCCGTGAAATCAGGATATTTCTAGCTGAACCTGAGAGTGCCATGACCTCGCCAATATCTGCACGATGAGGCATTTCTCCGGGCAATTTCTCGTCTGTCTCGTTGTAGCCCCTGAACCTGCCAATTTCTTCGATTAGGTCCTCTTCAATGCTAATGTCAGGTCTGTAGCTTGGAGGCAAAAATTTGTCTTCGCCTGTGTGCCTTATCCCGAAACCTTCGAGAATTTTGGCAGCCTCGTTCATGTTGTCGAATGACAGATAGGTCTTGAGCTTCTTACGAGTCAGCTTCACCGTCTTTGG
>JAFSQO010000163.1 GCA_017446645.1 Synergistaceae bacterium
ACGATGAGAACGTCAAAATGATTGCTGACTTTCGTGAGATGGGATTCAGAATGAGCGTTGAAACTCAGTCAGCCGGCAACGAACTTGAAGGGAAGACGTTTGTTTTCACCGGAGTACTTGAGACAATGACACGTGAAGAAGCTGGAGAGAAGGTCAAGGCATTAGGGGGGAAAGTTTCGGGAAGTGTCAGCAAGAAGACCGACTATGTTGTTGCTGGAGATAAGGCTGGTTCAAAGTTGAAGAAGGCTGAAGAACTTGGGGTTTCGATTTTGACTGAGCAGGAATTTTTGGAAAGATTAGGGTACTCAGGGATAGGGACTAGGGGATAGAGGGGAATAATCTACCCCTTAATTCCTAATCTCTTTTTAAGATAAATTTATTTGGGCAGTTTAAGAAATTTTCTGGCTGGTACATATTTCACACGTATTCTGTTATACTTATACGCACGAACGCAATGTTTTACGGAATATAGATACAGATACGCTGATTTCACTATAAGCGTAATTTTGTGTAAAAATACAAAATGAGGAAGCGTTATGGCAACTGAAGGTATCATGGAAGGTAGAAAACAGCATATAAAGATTACGATAAAAATTGCCTTAGCACTTACAGTGTTCTTTATGTTCGTATTTACTGAGGCAAAAGCTGAAGATTATGCTAATTTGGTTGAGAAAGTTATGCCATCAATAGTGATGATTAAAACTGACACTGGAACTGGAAGCGGTTTTTTTGTGAATTCTGAAGGAGATGTGCTGACGAATTATCACGTAGTTGACGGTGCAAGATACATTACAGTTACGTTGCAGAAAGGTAATAGCCTAAAAGCAAGCCTAAAAAGTTACGATGCCAAAAAAGATATGGCACTTCTTGCAGTTAAGACTCCATATCCAATTAACTTCCTGAAGGTAAGTACAAAACTTCCAAGACAGGGAGAAACAGTAATAGCAATCAGCAATCCCAGAGGACTTAGTGGTACAGTGACGAACGGAATTGTGTCAGCGTTCAGGAACAATAATTCGTGGCTACAGTTCACAGCTCCTGTATCTCCAGGGTCAAGTGGAGGAGCATTGCTTAATCTGAAAGGTGAAATTGTAGGCATGATCACAGCAAATCTTAAAGGGGAAGGGCAGAACTTGAACTTTGCCATAAGTTCTGCAGTGCTTGCAAAATTTTTGACTGAAGCAGGAAAAAATGATGCGTTTCTTCTCGCACGTAATGGAACGCCTGAACAATTAAAGAAAGCACGCAAGAAAGGAGTAATTTTCAACGTAAGCAGAAAATTCTACGATTTTGAGACTGACGAAGAACATTATACGGAAGAATTTGATTTTGGCGAGACACCTTTACACCTTGCAGCCATGCATAACCGTAACGCAGAGAGCATACGATTTCTTATTTCACAGGGGCTTGATGTCAACGCTGAGGCAGGAAGCGGGAACACAGTTATGGAAACTCCTTTATCTTGCGCCGTCAAGAAAAGGAATATCAATGCGGTAAAGGAACTCTTGAAGGCCGGGGCAGATCCTCACATTTGGAGTACCGGCAACAATAGCAGCATGTTTCATATAGTAGCTTCTGAATATAGGAATCGTTCTGAGGCAAAAACTGTTATTGCTGAACTTGTAAAGGCTGGAGGGAACGTGAACTTTCATCATGAGTTTACGCAAGAGGAAATCAACGATTGGTGTAATTATGAGCAACTGGAAAATTTTAGAATTGAATGGAGCATTGATGACCCTTTGGGCGGACCATCTAACAACCTCTCACATGCGGCAAGAGGTAATTTTCTGTCATCTTTCACGCCACTGATGTATGCTGTCTTGTATGACAACCCTGACATTGTAAATATACTCCTTGATGCAAAAGCTGATCCTAATATACACAACATGGAGGGTAAGACAGCTCTGGATTATGCTATGCTCTTACCAGAGTGGACAAATATCAGACGATCATCAGCTTTCAGGAGACTAAAAGCTCTCACATCTTCACGTTCTGCAAAATAATGATGATAAAAAATCCCTCCCTTGAGGTTTTAGGAGAGGGATTGACTTTTTTAATCTTCGTGATGTTCAACCGGAATAATCTCCATTCCGTGCTTGGCTCTGTAAAAGTTAGGTTCACATCAAGAGTAAACGTATTATTCGCTGCCTTTCTTGTATAATAAATTGAGTGAAAAAAAATGATTACACAGAATTTTGACGAACCACTCTGCAACTCGTTACGCCGAAGAATCGGCAAGGCTCTCTCACAATGGCAGATGATAAGTGAGAATGACTGCGTCCTCGTCGGACTCTCCGGAGGGAAAGACAGCATTCTTCTCCTTCACGCCCTCAACGACTTCAAGCGACGAAGCCCTGTGAAGTTCTCACTGTCAGCAATCACCGTCAAGCTCTCAGGACTTGACACTTCGCCTCTGGAAGATTATTGCAACGCGAAAGGAATAAGCTACAACGTCGTCGAACAAGACATCATCGGCATAATCAAGTCAAGAAACGAAAAATCCCCCTGCTCGTTCTGCGCGAACATGAGGCGTGGAATAATCAGCTCGTGGGCTTCTCAAAACAATTTCCAGAAATTAGCGCTCGGACACACTCTCGATGACGCTGTAGAAACGTTCTTCATGAATTTATTTCACGCGGGGCGCGCGAAAAGTTTTCAGCCTAAAGCCCTGATGACTCGAACCGGCGTTACTGTCATAA
>JAFSQO010000164.1 GCA_017446645.1 Synergistaceae bacterium
CTTCGGGCTTGTAGACGGGCATTCCTGTAAGTTCTATAGTGCCGGGGGACTTCTTGGCGAGATTATATGCTTCGTGAAGGTCTGCAACGTGATGAACGTTATTGGCATAAAAAAGAGTCTCGATAGTCGTACGAGGCTGGGCGTGATAAACTTTCTTGAAGCTTTCGGGATCATAATAACCGATTGTTGACATGTATGAAAATTCGCTCCTCTCTAAAATTAATTAAAATTTGGAATTTCGGCGTAATTATAGCACCTCATTAATAAAATTTTCCCTAAATTTACTTTATTATATACGCAGTCAATCCGTTATAATTTTTTTAATTTATTTTTCACGTTTCCAAAAATTTTTTATCTCAGGAGGATATTTTCGTTATGAAGAAAGTATTTGCGTTAATTCTTGTGTTGTCGTTTGCTCTTCCTGTTTTCGCTGCTGATTATCCGGCTCAGAACGTTACGGGCGTTGTCCAATGGGGAGCAGGCGGAGGAACTGACTCGCTAATGAGACCGTTGTCAGCCATAGCAGAGCAGAATCTCGGCAAGTCAATCATAATCCAAAACATGACAGGCGCAACTGGTTCAATCGCAACCCAATACGTCTATGATGCTCCTTCAGATGGTTACACGCTTTTAATGGGAGCAGAGAATCCCGCGCTCTATGATATACTGGAAATCAGCGAGCTTACTTACGACAATTTTGACTGCGTTTACTTAATCGGCGATGAAGTCGTAGGCATTGTCGTAGGCAAGGACTCGAAGTACAAATCATTCACAGAGATAATCGATGCTGCAAAGGCTGCACCCTGGACAATCAAGCTTTCAACTACAGGGACGGGCGGACTTCCCTGGGAGGTCGGAGCCTTCATCACTGACATAACCGGAGCAATGTTTAATCAGATTCCATATGACAGTGACGCTTCAGCAAAGACTGCTGTTATTAACGGCGAATGTGATTTCACTGTATGCAAAGTTCAGTCAGGTATCGAAGACTACAAGGCTGGCGAGCTTAAATTCTTATGTCTGCTGGCAACCAAAGAAGTTTCCGTAATGCCCGGAGTTCCTCTGGTTACTGCTGAGTATCCCGACTTCGCAAAATATTTACCCTGGGGGCCGTTCTATGGGGTGTTCGTAAAGAAGGGCACTGACGCAGGGATCATTGCAAAGTTGAGCGATGCATTCACTAAGGCAGGACCTGTCGAGAGCTACCAGAAAGTTTTGGCGAACTTCAACATCAACTTCATGGGCTTGTCAGGTGAAGAAGCTGCGAAATATATTGCCTCATGGAGAGAGAACACCATCAACGCCCTCAAGAAAAGCGGAGCACTCGATTAATTAATTCGCAAAGCCATAACCCCCTGCACTCAACGGGGGGAAATTTTTTGTTACGAGGTGAAAATTTTTCATGAATGATTCAGAATTCCAGAAATATGCTAAAGAAGAATACCCGGATTTGAATCCGGATTTAGAAGTCAGCACTGATGACTTAATCGTAGTAAAAGAGCATTCACTCGAAGCAGGCGAAAAAGTTTTCTCCGTTATTTTATTGCTTGTCGGCTGCGTTGCTTTGTATCTCTCGATTAACTTATGGTTCAGCATCTCAATCAGACGAGGTCCTCGAATTGCTTCGGCTGCTGCTGTACCCGTATTCGTGAGTGCTTTGTGGGTGCTGATGTCGTTATGGACAGTGATAGAGAATTTCAGGCTGACGACTCCGTTATCAAACGTCAAGGGTCTCAGCAACAAATTCATCAAGGCCGTACAGTATGCTATGCCCCTGAACGTGTTAATCATGCTTGTCTTAATCGTTGCTTACTGCGTGGCATTGCTTGAGGGAGTGAGCTTTTATATTGCGACTCCTGCGTTTCTCTATATCTCAATGTGTTATTTAACGCGCAAGGACTTCCTGAAAAATATAATCTGGACTGCTATAGTCATGGCCTTTATTGTCCTCGTCTTCAGGGTCTTGTTCAGCGTAGTATTTCCATAGATAAAACAGAAGGGAGGTATATATATTATGGAAATATTGTATTACATGAGCATAATATTTCGTGAACCTTGGTTGATAGCCTTAATAGCCGCCGGAACATGTGCAGGGGTTTACGTCGGAGCAATTCCCGGACTCTCAGGAACTA
>JAFSQO010000165.1 GCA_017446645.1 Synergistaceae bacterium
AACTTGTGGGCATTTGGTGTAGTCGTCTGGCAGTGCGTTATAGCTTGGCTTGCAGCGTTAATTACAGTGTTAATTTTGACGCTATAATATATGCTAAAATCTTTTGAAGGAGAGTAAAGCTAATCACAATGTCAGAATGCAATCATAACTGCGAGGGCTGCGGCGCAAATTGTTCGCAAAGAAAATCAGCTCCGGACAAATTTCAGGCTAACCCTAACAGCGTAATCAAGAACGTCATCGGCATAGTCAGCGGCAAAGGAGGAGTCGGCAAGTCACTCGTTACGGGCTTGCTTGCTTCTTCAATGAGAGATAAAGGTCTCCGAGTCTCAATTCTTGACGCAGATATAACAGGGCCGTCAATTCCCAAGATATTCGGCCTTCATGAACAGGTCTTATCTGACGGTCATAATATTTTGCCTGCAATAACGAAAAAGGGCATCAAAGTTATCTCTATGAACCTGTGTCTCCCTAACGAAAATGACCCTGTAGTGTGGCGTGGTCCTGTGCTTGCGGGAGTTTTACAGCAGTTTTGGGAGGAAGTTGACTGGGGTTTCACTGACTACATGTTTGTCGATATGCCTCCTGGAACGGGAGACGTGCCTTTGACGGTCTTTCAGTCGCTGCCGTTAAAGGGAATAATCATAGTAACTACACCGCAGGAACTCGTCAGCATGATAGTAAATAAGGCGTTAAAGATGGCTCAATTAATGAACGTCCCAGTGCTTGGCTTAGTCGAAAACATGGCGTACTTTGAATGCCCGGACTGCGGAAAAAAGCATTATCTTTTTGGTGAAGGCAAACTGGAGGCTATAGCGTCTGAGGCAGGAATTGCATTAACTGCTGAACTGCCAATAGTGCCGGGACTTGCGGGATTATGCGACAAGGGCGAAATTGAGAGCTTTGATGCCGGCAAATATTTCGAGGACATCATTAATAACCTGTAAATTATGGATAGTGGATAGATAGATGATTTTTCTACCCACTACCCTAATTATTTATTCATTAGTTCTTTCTTGCTCTTAGCGTTCAGCACTGCCGGGTGATTCTTCCCTGCTCCCTTGGGTATTAGCCTTTCACTGTCACGAACCATGTCATGAAGCAGCGACTTTAATTGCCCGGAAACGTCATTATCGCTGTCCATTCCGATTGAAAGAATTTGAGGCACGAATCCCAGAGTCGAAGCTGTGTACCAGTTACCTGCGAAAATCTTTTTGCCTGTGTAGGGCTTCACAACAGGAGAGCTAATCTTGTTGGTCAAATAGGCAATTACCAGATTTTTGGAGGGGTCAATCATCACAAGGGTCCCCGTCCAACCTTGATGACCAAACGTGAAAGAAGACGACTGTGTGCCGAAATACCAGACCCTCTGCTCATCACCCTCACGCCACCAGCCTATTCCCCAGTTTGCTGAGTTACTTGACTGGGGAGAAGTAAATGAATCTATAACGTTCTGTGAAAAGAATTTGTATCCGCCATAGCCGCCGGTGAGCATTACGGAAGCAAGACAGGCAATATCTTCCGCGTTCGAGAATAATCCCGCGTGACCAGATACCCCGCCCATTGAGTGATAGGCTTTATAATCGTGAACCTCGCCTTGTAACTTGTAGGTTCTTATACCTGAGAAAGTCATGTTGCCGTCCCGTGTATTACCGTGAAGTTCAGTCGGTGCGCATTCGTTTTGTGAGAAACCGTTTTTCAGGGGATTATAGGCAATGCGTTTCAGGTTCATGGGCTGCCAGAAATTTTTCCGCATGTAATTATCGAGGCTTTGACCCGTAACTTTCTCAATAACGAAGCATAATAGCATGTAATCTATATCAGAGTAAATTATTTTCGTCCTAGGCTGATAAAGCAGGGGAGTTTTGCATATCGCCTTTAATGTCTTTGCTCTGGTCTCAGGGCCTCCGTCAATGCCTGTGTATAATGTGTTATTTGCCTTCTCATTATGCTTTAACTGTGCAATATCATAATTCTTGTCATGATAGTAAATTTCAGCAGGAAATCCCGCACGATGGCACATAATATCCCTGATAGTTATTGATGCCTTCCAGCTTCTCATGGTCTTAATATCCGGAGCCTTAGAGCCTTTATAATTTATCGTTATAGTGTCATTGGCGAACTCATTACCCAAAATGTTAATTATCTTTGTGTCAATGTCGAGTTTCTTTTCGCTCACGAGTTTTTGAATCGCGTAATTTACTCCGAAAACTTTGCTAACTGAGGCGAGATCATAAAGTGTATTAGTATCTATATTATTTCCCCATGAATTCGAGTATACGAGCCTCCCGTTGCGGAT
>JAFSQO010000166.1 GCA_017446645.1 Synergistaceae bacterium
TCACCGCCTGAATTCACTGGGTATTCAGAGATTAATGCGCCCCTTTCAAGGATTTTCGCAAATAATTCTTTATGTTCAGCAGGATAAGTTCTCCCGATTCCGGTTCCAAAGACTGCGACAGTCCTGCCGTTAGCGTCAAGACAGCCTCTGTGAGCCGAAGCGTCAATGCCCCTTGCTCCTCCGCTGACAACGATTATGTTTGCCTGAGCTAAAGCCCTTGCCAGTTCGTAAGCTGAGTCGCGTCCGTATGTGCTGCTTTTCCGAGTGCCTACTATTGCGACAGAAGGCTTCGAGAGTATATCAGGATTTCCCCTTATGTAAATTCCGACTGGAGGTTTTGCAAGTTCGCGTAATTTTTCAGGGTAATCTGAATCTTTAGCCGTTATGAATCTTGCTCCGAGATCTTCAACGCGTTCAAGTTCACCCTCAGCCCAGCCGTCTTTTGCGAGGATTGCAGCGAGTCTGGCCTGAACATTTTTGCTCATCTCCAATTGTTCCCATAATTTTTCCCGTTCGCCCCTGAATAAATCCTCAGGTTCATATTTCTCGCAAAGAGTCATAAAAATTTCATAGGGTGCTTTAATCGTGTTTAATAGCAAGCCTGCTTTTATTATGCTATTCATGCTATTATTTTACATGTTAATTATTAATATTTAACCAGGAGGCAAAAATTTTGTGTAACGAGAAAGTATTTTATATCACAACGCCGATTTATTACGTGAATGACATTCCCCATATAGGGCACGCCTACACGACTGTAGCATGTGATGCAATTTCGCGCTACAAGCGTATGAAGGGTTATGACGTTCACTTTTTGACGGGAACTGACGAGCACGGCCAGAAGATTCAGACCAGTGCAGAGGCAAAGGGCAAGACTCCCCAGGAACTTGTTGACGAGATTCACCAGAACTTCAAGCATTTATGGGAAGTCCTGAACATAAGCAACGATGACTTTATCAGGACAACTGAGCCGAGACACATTAAAGTCGTCCAGGCAATCTTCAAGAAACTAATGGATCAGGGAGATATTTACAAAGGCACCTACACCGGCTATTACTGTGTACCGTGTGAGACATATGTCCCGGAGTCAAGTATGGGCGAGAACAAGACATGCCCGGAGTGTCACAGACCTTTGACCATAATGGAAGAAGAGAGCTATTTCTTCAGGGCAAGCAAGTACGTTCCTGAGCTGATAAAATTTTACGAGCAGAATCTCAAGGCAGTAATGCCCCGAATTCGCTATAATGAAATCATGAGCTTTCTCAAGGGCGGAGTGAAGGATCAATCTGTATCACGGACTTCGATAAAGTGGGGAATCCCAGTACCCGGCGATGAGAAACATGTCATTTACGTGTGGTTCGATGCCCTGATTAATTACATGTCCGCAATAGGCTATCTCGATGACCCTGAGAAATTTAAACACTGGTGGCCTTATGTTCATCACATGGTCGGCAAAGATATAATCAGGTTTCACTGTGTAATCTGGCACTTGATGCTTCTGGCTCTGGGTGTGAGCTTGCCGGTTAGCATAATTGCCCACGGCTGGTGGACATATAACGGCGAGAAGATGAGCAAGAGCAAGGGCAACGTTGTAGACCCGTTCGAGATGGTCAGGGATTACGGACTTGATCCCTTCAGGTATTTCCTGCTGCGTGAAGTGCCTTTTGGGAATGACGGCGATTTCTCTGAGCTTGCACTGATTGGCCGAATTAACAGCGATTTGGCGAATGATTTAGGGAATTTGCTGAACAGGACCCTCCAAATGATAAATAATTATCGCGGCGGAGTGGTGCCCTCATGTGAGAATGCTGAATCAGTTTTGAGCGAGATGTCAGTGAAGACCCTTGAGCGCGTTGATTCCTGCATGAATGATTTTGCCTTTGACGAAGCATTAAAGGCAGTCTGGGAGTTTATTTCACGTGCTAATAAGTTCATCGATGAGACAATGCCCTGGAAGCTTGCGAAAGAAGACAATTCTGAATCACAGGAAAAATTAAGTTTTGTGTTACTCAATCTCTATGAGGTCCTGAGACTCTCTGCGTTGTTAATAACACCTGTAATGCCTGACACTGCGAAAAGAATCTGGCTGCAGCTTGGACTTGAGGGAGACCCCGTTAAAGAATTATATGATTCATTCAAATGGGGTGAGGGAACTGGGAAAATAATAAATAAGGCTGAAGTTTTATTTCCCAGAATAGACATTAAAGAATGGCAGAAAACACACACAAAACAGGAGGCAAAGAAAATGTCAGAGCCAGAATCAGAATTAAAGCCGGAAGAAGCAAAGCCCGTAATCGAACACGAAGCCGAGATAAGCATAGACGACTTCAAGACCATAGAGATGAGGGTAGCAAAAATAACTAAGTGCGAGGAGATACCGCGCTCTAAGAAATTATATAAGCTCGAAGTTGATTTGGGCTACGAGACTCGGACAGTGTGCTCAGGTATAAAGGCGTTTTTCACTCCCGAAGAACTTGAAGGACGCGTAATTATTCTCGTTACGAACCTGAAGCCCGTTAAATTATGCGGAGTCGACAGCAACGGAATGATTTTAGCAGCAAGTGTAAAGAAAGACGGTATCTCAGAACAGCTTACTTTACTCGAACCAGCCGACAAGAATATCCCCTTAGGGAGCAGAGTGAGCTGACATGATGCAAATACGCAAGCGTGAAATGGAATTCCTGAGCAGTGAGATAGATCTCTGGCTGGAGAACGGAATAATCACAGACGAGCAGGCAGATAATATACTTGAACTCTACGAAATCAAGAAGAGTAATTTGCGGATGATTTTATTCATAGCCGGAGGGATTTTGCTTGGCTTGGGAGGAGTAAGTTTTGCTGCTGCACAGTGGCATGAACTTCCCAAATTATTACGTGTCTTCATGATAGCAGGCGGCTATCTCGGCTCTCTTGCTGTGTATATCATTGCAGGCGGCTCCAGTACACGTTCCGGGCGTTCGTTCTTGTTATTGGCGAGCATTATATTCGGCTCAGGAATTTTCTTAATCACCAGAATGTATAATATTCCGTTATATTTCCGTGATATTACTGGCTGGTGGACTGTTGCAGCGTTAATTACGGCGATAACAGCGAAAGATTTCTGGCAGTTGTATTTGTCGCAGATACTTGCGTTCTTGTATCTTCATGCTGTATCAGCGATAGACATATTTGCCCTTGAATTCATGAGTCTTGCGAGGGTGAGCATTATAGAGTTCTTCATGCCGTTGCAGGCTTTTGCTTTACTGGCTGTGCTCTGGTTTGCCTGCTGGAGGATTAACGATAGACTTGCATTCAA
>JAFSQO010000167.1 GCA_017446645.1 Synergistaceae bacterium
AACAGCCAATCCCTTAGAGCGTCGATTCAGTATGCAGCATCGAACGAATATTTTTGCTCATCACCATATTTTACACCTTCAGGCAGGACTGTACCCTTTAAGAATCTTATGAACTTTGCGGAAGTGCTGCCTGATATAACTACATTTAAGGCTTTCATGAATTCATCCTGAGTCAATTTTGCGCTCCATTCAAAGGCCCTGCTTATCGATACTCCCTGCGAGAATATTTTACTCATCAGGTCTTGTTGTGCAGCAACTGCTTTAGAGTCTCCTGCTGCGACTACGTGAATGAACTGCTGGTTCTTGAGATTAGTAACGTCCTTAATGTCTGACTGTCCGGCAACGAATAATTCGCCTGCAAATAAATCCGGGTGCTTACTGGCTATATTCATCGACATCATGCAGCCCGCAGCCTGCCCAGTAACATATACGCGATTTGTGTCAACCTGAAATGACGAGATTATGGCTTGAATCAAGTTTTCTGTGATACCCTGATATTTCTGAGGGTTATTATCAGGGAATTGAGGCACCAACACCAGCGATTTGTGTTTTTGCTGTTCAGGGTCAGAAGCCCAGATTACTCCGCCATAGCCTTGCTTAAGGGGTGCATCGATTTCTGTGCCCATAGTACTTTCATCTCCGATAAAGACAACAAGGGGGTACCTGTTCGGCCCCGGATAGCCTTCAGGGAGAAATAAATTGCATGAAATCCTGTTGCCCGTCTCCCCATATGAAAATTGGTTGAACTTTTTCACAGTGCTGTTAATCATAGTTTGCAGTTCATCATCAGCCAAGCAGCTAAATGTCAGGGCATGAAGAACGAAAATTACGATACTCAAGATTACAAGTTTTCTCATTTGTAAAAATGCTCCTCTGTATTTCTATATTTCTATTTGTCTAATTTCTTTTTTCTTTCAAAGTATAGCAAACTGAATGCTATAATGCCTTATTATGAAGAAAAAAATTTCTAAAATATTTCGTGAATATCAGCTTGAAAGTTCGTTTATATTCTGGTTTTCAGCAATAAACTTAACGTGTTTTGCTTTCGAGTACTTCACAGTTTCGTCTGACATTAATGTCCTTGTTGCTGTAGTCGAGGCTGTCATAGTCGTGTTTACTGCAATCTTAGCTGCTACATATCTGCGCATTTTATTCGGTAAAGGCAAATTGAATTACACTGCAAAGTGCATAATTTTATTCATGACTGTTATCATGAGCATTCTTGACTTATTCAGCTTCTCTTATTATCAGTGCAGGTTCGACTCAGGAATGTTGAACGCCGTTTTCGAGACTAACGGAGCAGAAGCAGTAGAATTCTTCACAGCATATGTAATCCAGGCAAAATTCTTTGTGAACGTCTTAATCGCTGTAATATGCATTCTCGTTTTACGCTGGCTGCTCTCTAAGATTACGCCCAAGATATTTTTAGCAATAGCAATTATCGCGCCTCTATCCGGAATATTTGCGGTGTTTCAGGATTTTGCGTTAATCCAGTTCTTCACGCCGTATAGATTTCCCGTAATGGTCTTTGAGGTTTTACGTGAGAATTATTTACTCGATAAAGCAATGACTCAGGCACGCAGGGAAGTTACTTTGACACGCAACGACAGCACAATCCCGTATTTCGTGTTTATCCTGGGAGAGTCAACAACCCGCAAAAACATGTCGCTGTACGGTTACACGCTTCCTACAACGCCTAAATTGATAGGACGCAAGGAACATGATAATCTTTACGTCTTCACCGATGTAACGAGTCCACACGCAGGAACTAGCCCCGTAATGGAAAAATTATTTACGTTCTACAGCCTTGAAAAGCAGGCCAAGAATCCAAACACAGCATGGTACACATATACGAGTCTGTTTAATATTTTGCGTCAGGCAGGCTACAAAACTATATGGCTTTCCAATCAGGAACCCTTCGGAGTCTGGGGACGGCCGGGGAGGCTCTACTCGGCTCAGGTTGACGTAAGCAGGTTCACTCTGGTACGATCCTCAAGAACTACATTTAGCTCAGAGATAAAAAGCTACGACGAGAAATTACTCCCTTTAATTGACGAAGAATTGACGCAAAGCACTGGCAAGAATTTTTACGTCATTCACCTAATGGGTACTCACATTGATTACTCAAAGCGTTATCCTGCTGAATTCGCGAAATTCACGGCTCATGACGAAGAGGGCTTGAGCAGGTTAGCTGACACTTCAGAGATAAAGAGACAAATTAGAGCAGAATACGATAATGCAGTGCTATATAATGACTTCATAGTTGACGAGATAATCAAACGTTTTGAGAATAAGAATGCGATAATAATATATATCTCAGATCACGGCCAAGAAGTTTTTGACACTATAGACTTCAGGGGACACATCGAAGGGGATAACCAGACAAAGGCCATGATTGAAATTCCCATGATTATCTGGGTATCGCCTGAATTCCGAGTCAGGTATCCTGAAATTTGCCGGAAAATAGCAGACGGAGTGAATAAAAAATTCGTTACAGATGAGATTATTCATGTTATATTAGGCATCATGAACATCGAGACAGAAGATTATGATTCATCAAAAGGAGCTTTCACGAATGAATGACAGCATAATGAGTTACGAGACAGTCAGCCTTGACGAACAGAACGGCGAGCTTGTTATCCTTGACCAGACGAAATTACCGGGCGAGATAAATTTTCTTCGCCTGAAAGACCCTAAAGAAATCTGGGAGGCAATTTATCTCCTCAAAGTACGGGGAGCACCTGCTATAGGGATTGCAGCAGGTTTCGGGATATATCTTGCAGCAAAAAGTATCGATACAGAGAATTACGAAACATTTCTCTCGCAATTTCATGAAGTAAAAGACTATCTGAACTCGTCACGCCCTA
>JAFSQO010000168.1 GCA_017446645.1 Synergistaceae bacterium
GTGTCCTAATCGCGTTATTAATTAACTGGTCTGGACAGCTTAATATTAACTCAGGACTTCTGGGGGCTTTCACGATAAAGACTGCAGCAGGAAAAATTTCGCTCTCGTTCTGCAATGCCTTCGTTCTGGGAATTTTATGCAACTGGCTTGTGTGTCTTGCTGTGTGGATGTCATTCGGCACTGATGATTTTACCGGCAAGGTTTTAGCAGCGTTCTTTCCTGTCTGGGTGTTCATTGCTTCGGGCTTTGAGCACAGTATAGCGAACATGTATTATATTTCAGCAGGACTCTTCGCGAAATGCAATGCTTCTTACGTCAGCAAGGCTCTTGAGGCAGGTCTCTCAGAAACTGCGCTGAATAATTTGACTTGGCCGTCAATGTTCGTGAATAATCTTTTGCCCGTAACTCTTGGCAATATTTTGGGAGGAGCTTTATTTGTCGGACTTGTTTACTGGTTCGTCTATAGGAGTAAGAATTGACATGATAACGAGAACTCCTACAGGTCACGAAGTCAGCGAGGAAGTTTTATCAGCGAGATTTGCCCTTGTCCGTGAAGTAAAAGATTTCAGACTTGAGCAGCTGAGTCAAGATTCATACAGGGTGCTAATTCTGCCAGAACCTGACTCAGACAGAAGGGGAATCAAAGGCTCAGTGCTTGATGCCCTTGTTGATGTCTACGGAATGAATGCGAGTTACGACATTGACATTATCGAAGAGGACGAAGAATTACTACCTAGTGTGAAATCTAAAGCAGTGAATAAACTCTCTGAGCATTAAGTTCTTAGGGGCAATATTTTGGGTGATATAATTCTAAAAATATCATAGAAAGGACATTCATCGATGCTATCTGAAATAGATAATTCTATCTTGAAAATTCTGATTTGCTATCATAAACCCTACGCGTTGCCTGATTTAACTGGCAATGTATTCCTGCCGATTCATGTGGGCAAAGCATTGTCGAGTGTTACACTTGACATGCAGACAGACAACGAAGTAAACGGTCAGCCCTGCGACAATATTAGCTCCAAAAATGATTCTTACTGCGAACTTACAGCAATCTACTGGGCATGGAAGAATCTTAAGAAATTATATCCTGATGTCAAATACGTTGGGTTATTTCACTATCGGAGATTTTTTGCGTTTCACGAGAAAAAATTCTTGTGCGAAGAGATAAACAAGCCTGAGAATGCAATACCTGATTACAGGATTGATCTTCAGGAAATTATTAACATCCTTGACAGAAAGGATATTATATTAGGCCAAAAGATAGTTACGCCTTACCCTATGTATGTTTATTACTCAAAGGATCATATGGGTGAAGACTACAAAGCATTAAGAAAGATTATAAAAAATGAATTTTCTGATTATTATGAGGCTTTTATGAGTTTCTGGGAATTCAATAATAAATACTCTGCACGCAACATGTTCATCATGAGATATGATGATTTTGTGAAATATTGCGAGTGGTTGTTTGCTGTCCTCGCTAGTCTCGAAAAGGTTGTGCCTTATACAAACTACAACACATACCAGAAAAGGGTATTCGGCTTCATAGCTGAAAGACTCCTTAACGTGTATGTCATGAAAAATAATATGCGCGTCAAATATCTCAATGTTTATCATTATGACGATGAGAACGACAAGAAAAAATACGCGTGGAAAAGCTCTTTCTGGAAAAATCTCTACGGCAATGTATTTTATGCTCTAAGGAATATGCTTTCTTTCAGGATTTTTATGTTTGACCCTAGAATAATAGCATATAGACTGCTCGGCAGAAAAGATAAGCTGTACTATGAGGAATAATAAACAAATTAAAGGCAACACAATAAATCCCCCTGAAGCTATCTGCTCCAGAGGGAATTAATTTCTGAATTTATGGTGCGGAGGGGGAGAATCGAACTCCCACGATGCTTAAATTGATCACAAGATCCTTAGTCTTGCGCGTCTACCAATTCCGCCACCCCCGCGTTAAGTGAGGCATGACAGAGAATTATTATACACGCGAATTTTTTTGCGTCAAGCGGGTTAAAAATTTAATTTGCTCTCAGGAAATCGAGTACTTTATTCCTGAATGTCTTATAGTAAGGCCTTTCCATCATCATGGCATGTGCTGCGCCTTCAATAATCTCAAGTCTTGAATGCTTGTTGGGCAGTGAATCAAATGCTTCTCTGCAAAGTTCAGGCGATACATAATCATCTTTCGAGCCTGCGATAATCAACACCGGCATAGTTAATTTTTCTGTCGGGATCAATCTCTTATCGGGAGCTACGAGCAAATCCCTGCGTCCTCCGTTGGGACTGGAGTCTTTGTCATAACGCCAGCAGTTCGACAAAAATGTGTCAGCGACTTCAGGTTCTACGATTTTATAGTTAATGCTTTTGTCGGGATTGACCTGAAAATCTCCTGCAGCATGAAGCCATGTATTATGGTTAAAGGGGTTAGTCACGTTGACTTCAGCGAGACCTGCAACTATAGGCGCATAAAGCACTATGCTCTTCACGAGTTCAGGATACTTTGCGGCAAACCTGCCTCCTGTTACAGTTCCCCAGCTCCACCCAAGGACATCAAGACTCTTGCGGCCTGAATGGGCGAGAATGAATTTTGCAGCTTCGGCAATATCTTCTGCAGCGTAGTCTGAGTTGGGCAAAAATCCGTCCTCTACTTCCTGAGAACTTCCGTAACCTGCGATGTCAAGAAGCCATACTCTGAAGCCTTTTGACGCGAAAAATCTTGCGAGGCTGTAGTCTTTATAGTTCACGTCGAATTCATGCGAGGAATAAGTGAGTCCATGAACTAGTAATAAAGGCTCCTCACTTGCTCCTGGTTTGGCAGAACTGAAGGATTCCAGATGCAGCTTGATCCCATTTCGTTCGAGCGGGTATGTCTGCCTTGTGATTCCAAATTCTTTTGCTGATGAAGCACATGCAAGTACGAGGACAAGAATTAATGCTATAAAAATTTTCTGCGAGTTCTTACGCAAAATAAACGCCTCCTGAATAAAAATTTGAGATATTATATAACACGTAAAAAAATTTTTCAGAGGTGATATAAATGTCAAAAATTTTTATGCTGCTCTTGTCGCTTGTATTACTTCTTGTTAGTTCTATGAGTGCTTCGGGTGCTGCGGTAGAAGTCATCTCGCTTCTTGACGTTCAGGGCGAAGGAAATACCCAGCTCCTGCTCGGAGTTAGTAAGTCTCAGCTGAAGGAATTCCTGCCTAACGGAAAAATGAAGAGTCAGATACTTGCATACTTCGTGAAGACTCATGACAATAATATTTTATTCGACACATGACTCAGAGACGGCCATATTGTTAAGAGACTCGCGGAGAACGGAATCAAACCTGAAGACGTGAAGACAATCATGATAACCCACCTTCACGGCGACCACTTCGGGGGACTTGTTAATGAGCATAACGAGGCAGCTTTTCCGAACGCAAACGTTTACGTGAATGCTGTTGAGCGCGCCTACTGGGTCGATGATGTAAAGAACGAAGCAGTCATTGATGCCCTGAATCTCTATGACGGAAGAGTTAAGCTATTCAATTTCGGCGATGAAGTCCTAACCGGAGTCAAAGCTATTGACGCTTCAGGACATACGCCCGGCCATACTGCCTTTGAAGTCTGCAATGAAGTGTTGATAGTCGGCGATATTATGCACTTTCCTGAAATTCAACTGCCATTGCCTGAAATCAGCGTGAAGTATGACGTTGACCCAGACCAGGCAAGAGAGTCGCGCAAAAAGATTCTTGATTACGCAGCCGAGAAAAATTTCACGATTGCAGGAATGCATATCACACCTCCGGGAATTTATAAGATTAAGAAGGCCGGACTTAATAAAACAGGTTACGAAAAGTTTTAGCGAGTGAGTTTTAGCTCCCCTGAGATTAATTTCTTCGGGGGAGTTGTTATCAGTAGCTGTTGATTACACACCATCATTGATATATTGCAATATATATGGTATGCGCTCTTCTGGGAGTGAACCTCTCACGAATGAAGTCGCGAGCTTCGAAAGGATAAAAATCCTCGTCCAAGAAGTTTGGTTTTAAGTCTCCACCTGTTGTCATGCAGGCACCCTTATTCTTGCAGGCGTGTCCACTGCGCCCCTA
>JAFSQO010000169.1 GCA_017446645.1 Synergistaceae bacterium
CTGTCGGTGATTTTGAGTCATTGACGCGCTCAATGTGAATCTTTGCTTTGTTGCTTAGGCCAAGCTCATCATTAATTATGCTTCGTAACTCGTTAATCTTGTCCTCTTCGCCTTTACCTCCGTTATGTGGTGAGACGGCTGGGATTCTGCAAAGCCTCGTCAAGGTCTCGACCATTGAGTCCCTGAGTGAGTCTGCCTTCGATAAAATTTTATTGTGCAATTTAAGATTATCCTCTCGTAAAAAATTTTTGTCAGTTGTATCTATTCTACTACACACAAAAAAAAAATTCCCGGCCTGCTCTTCACAAGTCGGGAAAAAATTCTATTTACTTGTTCTAGTTCTTATCGCTGAATTCTGCGTCAACTGTCTCGTTGTCGTTTTGACTCTGAGTCTGCTGACCCTGTCCTGCGTTAGGGTTTGCCCCTGCTGCCCCGGCTGACTGATAGAGCCTTGCTCCGAACTCCTGCATGGTCTTGTCGAGTTCAGCCTTGCCTGCCTTCATGCCTGCGATGTCGTTTTTCTCGATTGCCTTCTTGAGGTCATCAAGTTTCGAGTTCACGCGCCCTTTTTCTTCAGGAGTCATCTTGTCTCCCAAGTCGCTCATCAACTTCTCTGCACTGAACACAGCTGAGTCCGCTTCGTTCTTGGCTTCTGCTTCGGATCTCTTCTTCTCGTCCTCGTCAGCATGGGCTTCTGCATCTCTTCTCATGCGCTCAATGTCATCTTTTGACAGGTTAGAGGACTGAATCGTAATCTTCTGTTCTTTGCCTGTGCCCTTGTCCTTTGCTGAGACGTTAAGAATTCCGTTAGTGTCGATGTTGAACGTGACTTCAATCTGGGGAATTCCGCGAGGTGCAGGAGCAATCCCGTCCAGAGTGAACTGGCCGAGTTTTACGTTGTCCTGAGCCATAGGTCTCTCGCCCTGGAACACTGCTATTTCGACCTGGGGCTGATTGTTCGCAGCAGTCGTAAAAATCTGGCTGGCCTGAGCAGGAATTGCAGTATTGCGCTCTATCATCTTGGTCATGACTCCGCCAAGTGTCTCGATTCCAAGCGTCAAAGGCGTAACGTCAACAAGCACTATGTCCTTGTGATCGCCCTTGAGTATAGCACCCTGAATAGCAGCACCAGCAGCAACGCATTCATCAGGGTTAATGCCTTTGGTGGGTTCCTTGCCGAGTAAGTCAACGATCTTCTTCTGAACCATAGGCATACGGGTCGAGCCTCCGACTAAAAGAATCTTGTTAATCTCGCTGGCACTCAAACCTGAGTCGCTCAATGCCCTCTGAGTCGGTTTAATCGTCCTGTCGAGCAAGTCCGCCGTCATCTCCTCGAACTTTGCACGGGTCAGCTTCATCTCCAAATGCTTTGGCCCTGTCTGGTTGGCAGTAATAAAGGGCAATGAAATCGTTGTCTCCGTCATGTTGGAAAGCTCTATCTTAGCCTTCTCCGCTGCCTCGCGCAATCTCTGCATGGCCATGCTGTCGTTCTTCAGGTCAATGCCTTCTGACTTCTTGAAGCCGTCAACTATCCACTCGACTATGCGGTTATCCCAGTCATCTCCGCCGAGCCTGTTGTCGCCTGCTGTAGCGAGAACCTCAAACACGCCTTCACCGACATCAAGGATACTTACGTCAAACGTGCCTCCGCCTAAGTCAAATACCAGAATCTTGTGCTCGTCCTTCTTATTTTCACCGTAAGCAAGACATGCTGCAGTAGGTTCGTTGATTATCCTCAAGACCTCAAGCCCCGCAATAGTTCCTGCGTCTTTAGTGGCCTGTCTCTGAGCGTCAGTGAAGTAAGCCGGTACTGTGATTACTGCCTGAGTTACGGGTTCTCCCAGATAATCTTCTGCGTCACGCTTTAACTTCTGTAAAATCATCGCGCTGATTTCCTGAGGAGTGTATTTTTTCCCGTCAATCGTAACTCTATAGTCTGTTCCCATTTCACGCTTAATCGACATTATTGTCCTGTCTGCGTTGACGATTGCCTGACGTTTTGCAAGCTGTCCTACGAGTCTCTCGCCCTCTTTCGTGAAAGCTACGACAGATGGTGTAGTGCGTGCTCCTTCATTGTTAGCGATTATTGTAGTCTGGTCGCCTTCCTGAACCGCTATGCATGAATTTGTTGTTCCTAAATCTATTCCTACTACTTTAGACATTATATTTTTCCTCCAGTTAAATTAAATTAATCAAGTTTCGTTATCTATTTATTTTTCCTACTGTAACCTGTGAGGGACGTAAAACCCTTTCACTGGTTCTGTAACCTTTGAGCCTTTCAGTAATGACTTTGCCGTCGAGTTCAGGGTCATCGACTGATTCCATTCCCGAAGCGTCATGAAGTGAGGGGTCAAATTTCTCGCCCTGCGATTTGATTGCGGTGACTCCTAAACCTTCAAGGACGCTAATAAACTGCCGTTGAACCATCTCGACTCCTGACAGAATATTATTTGCGTCTCCGTGATGAGCTGCATCTAACGCCCTGTCGAGGTTGTCAAGCACCGGCAAAATTGCGATTATCACGTCTTCTGCAGCACGCTTTCTCGTCTCGTTGCGTTCTTTGATTGCACGCTGACGGTAATTATAGAAATCTGCACGGGAAACTGCTAAATCATGCTCAAGGCCCTTTATTTTCTCGTCAAGTTCTGACTCGTGACTCTCTTCTTCTTCTTGTTGAAGCTCTTCGTTCTGACTCTGAGTCTGCTTTAATTCTTCGTCCAAATTCTTCACCTCCCTGACTCTTCATAGAGGGCATTTGCTACGCTCTCAAGGACGTTAATTGACTTCTCGTAATCCATTCTAAGAGGCCCTATAAGTCCCAACACTGCCTTTTGCTGCCTGAGCCTTGCGGGAATCAAGATCATCGCGTTATCCTCCATGCCTTCGGTCTCGTTCTCGTCACCCAGTGAGATCTTCAGAGCTGTGCTGTTTTTGCATTTATCGATTAATCTTGCAAGGGGCTTCTCCTGTTCGAGCAAGTTCAACACTGCCTGCAAACGCGATAAAGTCTGGAAGTGAGGCATGTCAAGAATCTGACTCGCACCGCTTGAGAAAAATTTGTAATTCTGCCCTGTCAAAAAATTATCGATTTGGGTTATAGCGTCTCTGCATGAACTCTCTGCTTCTTCAAGGCCGTTCAACACGTAACGATACAACGCTTCACGCACTTCCGTCCATGAGTGTCCGCAAGCTACTGTGTTGATTCTCCTGCTCAACTCCTCAAGGACACTTGGCTCAATGTCATAAGGCAAATTGAACTGCGAATGATGAACGAGTCCCCCTTTGAGTACGATTAAAGCAAGAACGTTGCTGCCTCCTACGAGTATCAAGTCTATATGCTGTATCTCTGCGGCATCAAGTGTCGGAACAGCTGCAACAGCCACACAGTTAGTCAATCTTGCCATGAGGTGAGTTACGTGGTTCAGTAAATCCTCGATACCGCTGCGGCTGCCCATAATCTCGCGCCTAATATCTTCATTATTATTATTGTGGGAATGAGCACGCGCCCTTGACGTTACTGAATCAACATAGACACGATATGCCCGTGCTGTCGGTAATCTGCCTGAAGATGCATGAGGCTGATAGAAATACCCCATCTCTTCAAGGTCTGCCATCTCGTTTCGTATTGTCGCAGGACTCAGACCGCGAATGTATTTCTTTACGATTGTCCGCGAACCTGCAGGCTCTCCCGTCTTGATATACTCGTACACTACTGCAAGAATTATGCTTAACTGCCGTTCTGTCATTTTTAATACTCACCTCCTGATTAATATTCTTCATGGCTCTCACGTCTTAGCAGTCTATGTGAATGAGTGCCAATAAACTTTCAACGCCGATAAGATTAGCAGAGGGTCTTTGATTTGTCAACACAGCAAAAAAACATGTAATGCATATTAATATTGACAGGCAATTAATTTATTAGCCTGATATGACCGATAAATATTTAAAAATCTCTCAAAGGAATGAGAAAATTTATCATGTTTATTTATATGGAACAGGAGGTTAAAGAGGCAAAATGAGAATCGCGAATAATCTTCCGGCATTGACGGCTTACAGGGAACTCAATGCTACAAATAATGCACTCGCGAAATCCGTCCAGAGTTTAACGTCAGGACTCCGGATCAATTCTTCGGCTGATGACGCAGCAGGATTCGCAATCAGTGAGAAGATGCGTTCTCAAATTTCAGGACTCGACACTGCGATACAAAGCACTCAGGACGGAATAAGTCTGCTACAGACCGCTGAAGGGGCAATCTCTCAGACTAATTCGATGCTAATGAGAATGCGTGAACTTGCAGTACAGGCCAGCAATGACTCGCTCACTTCACAGGACAGGCAGTTCTTACAGCTTGAGATTAACGAACTCAGAGACCAGATTAACAGGATCGCAGACACTACGCAATTTAACAAGAAGCGAATTCTTGACGGCAGCTCCGGAGCTTTATGGTCAAGCAGCGATTTGAGTCTCAAGGCAACTATCAACAAGAGCTTAATCAGTATCGATCAGTTTGGCCAGAAAGTTAATCACGAAGGCAACTACAAGATTCAAATCGAAGCAGACCCGGGACAGGGACAGGTTCAGAAGAGCAATATAATGAACGTTGCAAGAACTGAATACGAAACAAGGACAGAGACATTCACCAAATATGCTGACGTAGAGACTATTAGAACTTTCACAGAAAAAACTATAACCACAAAAGAAGAGAAAGAAATCAGCATAATTCTCGACGGAGGCGATAGTGGTGAGGCAATAAGCAACGTTAAAGAAGCAATTAATCTTGATGAAATAACCAACGGATGGAATTTCAATGCTTCAAGCTCCGAATTAACTATCACTGAAGATGGTGTTTACAGGATAATCGGCACAAACTCAATGAAGGCAACCCAAAATCATATAGTTATAGCTGAAGGAGTCAATGCTCAGATTATTCTTGACGGCGTTAATATTGATGCAAGCTCATCGAATAGCAGTGCTTTTGAAATCAAACAGGGTGCAAAAGCTGAAATTTTCCTGGCAAATACCAACAGGCTTAAGAGTGCACAGGGACGCGCAGGAATTGAAGTTACTGGTTCAGTTGACGGCTCAGGCGCAAAAGCGGAAGTCGTGATCAACAGCGCAACTTCTCCGGCAAATTCACTTGACGGGGTCCTTGAAGTTACAGGAGGAAGCCAGGCCGCAGCTATAGGAGGAGCAGGCACGCCCGCGGCAAACGGGAAAGCAGGTAAAATCACGATTAACGGCGGTACCATTATCGCACATGGAGGTACTGACGCAGCAGGAATCGGAGGCGGCTATACTTCAGGCTACAACGGCGGAGGAACTATCACGATTAACGGCGGTGATGTTACTGCAATCAGTCCCCTTGATGCCGGTATTGGTACTGGTCTTTGCGGCATTCCAGACTCAGGACAAAACAATGATGGAACTGTAATAACAATTACTGGCGGTAAAATCAAAGCAAAAGGCGGCGGCGGTTCAGGTGCAGGAATTGGCGGAGGTCTGAATTTCTGGAGCGGTGAGATCAAAATCAAATCCGGCATTAAAGTTATAGAAGATTCACCGGCTTCAAGTGATTCTGCATTTCTGGTGAAAGCCCAGCAGATTACCAAAGATAACACTGGCAGCTTCGTCGTTTATGCGGTAAAAGGCTCAAGTTCTACAGCCGCTATAGGTCATGGAAAAGACGCAGGGGATACTCCGAACGGGATAGATTTAAACGCAAATCTGCCTGAGCCTGACTTCCCAGATGTTCCGGCTAACCCAAAAGCTATGGTTGAAGAACAATCAGTTATTCTTGAGGAACATGTCGAATACATCAAGACAGGTGAAGACGAGACAATAACTTTAGAGGTTACAGAAGAAGTTACAAAAAATCTTACTCTTGATGAAATTTCGCAGTTTCATACGGATGGCGGAGCTTCGATTGTTGAGCCTTATAAAGAGATAATGATTGCTCAAGGTGACGGGAAAACAGCAAGTGTCATTATTTATCCTGAGGACACTATGTACAGCGTCGCAGATAAAATTAATGATGCCATAGCTAATTCGCTTGGCCAAGCGGCATACACAAATGTAAATAATAAATTCTGTACTATTGCAGAAGGCGTAGAGAACACGTCAGAGTCAGTTTATTCAAGCAATGATCTTTATGACGATCAAGAACTTTTCAAGAAAGATGACAATGGGAATTATATGCTTGATGCTAATGGACGACGTATCCCACGCAATAATGATGAACGTTACAAGGGCAAAGATATTTATTCGACTATGCTCGTTCGTTCGGCAATTCCAGGCAAAGAGGGCGAGTTATATTTCTCAGGCGACGAGGATTTACTTCAGGCACTCGGACTCAACACGATTCAAGAATCTTCAGAGAGCAAATTTACAGCAAGCGTCTACAATGCTCACACAGGACAGCCCGTAGCAAAGAACGTAAAGGCAACTGATAGCTCATTCGTGAGTCTCATTCCTCCTGATATTGACATTACTGTTGATGCAATGGCGGGGATTTCTTCATCATGGGACGAGACTACAAAGAGATTCATATGGGCACGAAAAGATAATTACGAGGCAATTATTCACCTCAAGAACAACGGAATTTCTTTCCAGACAGGAGCAAACAGTGGAGAGGATTTCATGATTGATTTAGGCGACATGTCCTGTGAAGCTCTTGATTTGTCAGGTGTGAATCTTTTGACGCGGGAGTCTGCCTCACGTTCGATAAGCACAATCGACAGGGCAATCAACAAAGTTTCAGGCCAGCGGGCAAAGATCGGAGCCTACGAAAATGCC
>JAFSQO010000018.1 GCA_017446645.1 Synergistaceae bacterium
CGGACGGGCATCAAAACGTGCGGTGTAAGCTATGCATCTGTCAACGACTTCTTTCATCTTGATGAACGGGGCCGAGTAAAGCGCGATACTTGGGTCTTCGCCGAATATATAGCAGTGTTTGCATCTCTGGTCACAGTTGTCGGTTATATGCCACTGAAAGACCATACGTCTGGATGATTTTGCCTTATTCTCATTTGCCATATAATAGCCTCCCTCGAAAAATTTATCCCGCAATTATACACTGGCAAAGAAATCAGGCAGAATTTTTTCCAGCTCACTGAAACTATATTCACCGACTGATTTACCCTCCCGGAATAATAAAGCACCTCCGGGAGTCCCTGCTATTCCAAATTGGGCATGTCTTGCTTCTTTAGGGCCATTGACTTCACAGCCCATGACAGCAACTGAAGTACCGTCCGGCAAATTCTTTAGCAATGGTTCGACTATCTTGACGAGATTCATAACGTCAGCGCGTCTTCTCCCGCATGTTGGACACGAGATTAGATTAACGCCTCGAGTCCGCAGCTCTAAAGCCTTGAGAATTTCGTAGCCGACTTTAACCTCGCGTTCCGGCTGGTCAGTCAGTGATACCCTTAAAGTGTCGCCGATCTTCATTGACAGCAAAGCCGATATGCAAGCTGTACCCTTTACAATGCCGCCATCGCCGGGGCCTGCTTCAGTAAGTCCAATGTGCATTGGGAAATCAGGGTAACTTTTCGCAATCAAGATATTTGCCCGAACGCACTCGTTGACGCTCGATGATTTAGCCGAGAGAATGAGACTCGTGAAATCCTGAGCAAGCAGTAATTCAGCCTGTTCACGAACTGCGATAAATAATGCCTTAGCCCTGTCACCTTGAGCCTGTTCGAGTTGAGCCTGAGAGATTGAGCCTCCGTTAGCTCCGATTCTGATTACTACGCCGAGACTCCTGGCACACGAGATTACGTCATTTAATTTGTTGAGCGGCATGTTGCCGGGGTTAATTCTGATTGCCTTGACTCCAGCTTCCATTGCGAGAAGAGCTAATGCAGGGTCAAAATGAATATCAGCCATGAGAGTCAGCTTAGTGTGACTGGCCAGATACTTCAGGTCATCAGCAAATTTTTTGTCAGGTAAGGCAACCCTCGCCATCTCACAGCCTGACGCAATTAATCTCTCACACTGGGCAATGCACTCGTCATGCTTATCGAGAGAAATTTTTAACATGCTCTCGACTCTGACTGGAGCATCGCCGCCTATTGTTAAGCCGTTAATGTTTACTTGTCGTTTGCTGTTCATGATTACCTCCTAATTGAAACCCTTCCCCCGCCTTCCCTTATCAGGGACGGAGCTACTTGCTGTCACTATTCGCCCTGATTTTGCAGCCCTAGTGAGTGAAGAACAAGTTATAGACATCTTTGCAGGTTATGAAGATCATCAATGAGATTAACAGCACAAAGCCCGCAGTGTGAATCCAGTTCTCGATTTTGTCAGGAAGCCTTCGCCTCACTATAATTTCGAGCATGACAAATAAGAGCCTTCCGCCGTCAAGAGCAGGAATAGGGAACAAATTCAGGATTCCCAAATTCAGCGCAATTATAGCAATGAACGAAATAAAATCCCAGAAACCTGACTTCATTGCACGCCCTGACATTGAGGCAATCCCTACAGGTCCGGTAACGTCTGCTTCCTGTTGACCCGTCAGTAAGTCATAGAGTCCCCTCATCATTAAGACGCTCATTTTATACGTGTAACCTGCTGCACTCCTGAGTGAGCGATACAAGCCATAACGCACATGAGAAGGCGAGACTCCGAGCATTGGCCTGCCGTATTCTTTATTGACTGGGACGTTGACGGAGAACTTGAGAATTTCTTCACCGCGCCTGACTTCGAGATTAATGTCCTGATTAGGATTCTTAGTGACTTCCTGCCTGATAGTCTCTGAAATATCGCGCCACTGTTTTATTTCTGATTCGTTGACCTTCACAATTTCGTCGCCGACTTTTATTCCTGCACTCTCAGCTGGAAAGCCCGGCATTAACTCGCCGATTTTAGAGTGTTCCATATCGAGAACCCCATGACCATAGAGAAACGCTGCCATTAAGAGAACAGCAAGCAAAATGTTGAACAGTGAGCCGTTAAGCAAAATCAGGAATCTCTTCCATGAAGGCTGCTCGTTGAAGCCCTTACCTGCTATAACTTCTTCGTCATCCTCTTCTTCGTCCATTCCTGCGAGCCTGCAAAAGCCTCCGACTGGGAATAACCGCCATGACCATAGCATATTAGTATTCTCGTTTCTATGCTGCAGAATTACCGGACCCATTCCGAAAGCGAACTCGTGAACCTGAACGCCTAAAATTTTCGCAGTTATATAATGACCGTATTCATGGACGATTACACAGACTGCTATAACTATTATGAATGCAACTATACTAGCCAGCAATTTATTAACTCCTCCTGTATTTGCTAAAAACTTTCTTGATTCTCTCTAACGCCTCGTTAATATATCTGGTAGGGCAGGCGATATTCCAGCGTTCAAAGCCCTCTCCCTGTGAGCCGAATATGTAGCCCTCGTCAAAGAATAATTTTGCCTCAGAGTGATTAATCCTCTCAAGCTCCTTATAATCCAGACCCAAACCGTTAAAGTCCAGCCACATTAAATACGTGCCTTCGAGATTATAAGCCTTAATTTCGGGAATTTCATGACTCAAAAAGTCAACGATTAACTTTCTGTTAGTGTCAATGACTTCAAGAGCAGAGTCCAGCCAGCCCTCGCAATGCCTGTAAGCAGCAAGTGAGGCACAATAACCCAGAATATTGCACTTCGGATTAGGATTAGTGAGTTTCAGGGCAGCCAGATATTTCGAGCGCAATTCTTCATTAGGGATAAATATATTTGAAGTCTGAAGTCCCGCAATGTTAAACGTCTTGCTGGGAGCTGTGCATATAATCGAGTTATTTGCGAACTCATCACTGATACTTGCAAAGACAGTGTGAACATAACCGGGCATTAGTAAGTCGCAGTGAATTTCGTCAGACAGGACCAGCACGTTATGACGCAGACAAATTTCGCCGATTCGAGTTAATTCTTCAAGAGTCCAGACCCTTCCGCAGGGATTATGAGGGCTGCAGAGAATTAACAGCTTTGTGTCAGGTTCAGCTGCTTTTCTCTCAAAATCCTCGAAATCAATTTTGTAGCTTGTTCCTGTGTTAATCATCTTGCAGTCAACGAGTTTTCTCCCCGTGAAGTTCACAGCCATATACATCGGGTGATAAACTGGAGTAGTAAGCATGACTCCTTCGCCTGGCTTCGTGTAGGTCTTGACGGCCTCGAAAAACGCATCGACTACCCCGTGAGTCGTTAATATCCATTCGGGCTTGGCCTTCCAGTTGTGGCGACGCTCGAACCAGTTACACACTTCTGATAAATATTCCTGAGTCGGATTTGCATAACCCATTATCGAGTGATCCAGCTCGTACTTCAGGGCTTCTATTATTTCCGGAGCTGTAACGAATTCCATATCAGCCACTGAGAAAGGGATTATGTCTTCGGACTCGCTGATGCCGTTGCGCGCTAATTCGTCCCATTTTCCGGAGCCGGTGTTGTAACGCTTATGGACTTTTACAAAATCGTATCGCATGAAAAATTTTTCTCTCCTGACTCATAATTTATTGCTTTACCCAAAATTTTAACACTCACTCACATAAATAACACTCTGATTGCATTCAAGACAGCAAGCACCATTACTCCTACATCAGCAAAGACAGCAAGCCACATGTCAGCAAGCCCCATTGCTCCCAGAACGAGGCATAATAATTTAATCCCAATCGAGAAATAAATATTTTGCCTGGCTATTCTCATGCAGTTACGGGAAATCTTTATGGCACGCGAAATTTTTATGGGATCATCGTCCATTAACACAACGTCAGCAGCTTCAACGGCAGCGTCAGAACCAAGGGCACCCATAGCAATCCCGACATCAGCACGAGCCAGAACAGGAGCGTCGTTAATTCCGTCACCCGCAAAAATCAATGAGCCTTTAGAATCTTTCATGAACTCGTCGACTTTATTGACTTTGTCAGCAGGAAGTAATTCACCGTAAAATTCCTGAATTCCCAATGAAGCCGCAACTTCTTTTGCACTCGCTTCAGAGTCTCCGGTAAGCATGATTACTCGTTGAATTCCCAAACCCTTTAACTCTTGAACCGCAAGTTTTGACTCACGTTTTATCATATCAGAGATTACTATATGGCCAGCGTATTTATTATCTATTGCAGTGTGAATTATGCTGCCGGACTTCTCGCAGGGCTGCCACTCAACGCCGAGAGAGTCCATAAAGCGCGAACTTCCCGAACAAATTACCTGATTGTTGACATTAGCACGAACTCCCATGCCTGCAAGCTCTTCGTAATCCTGAATGACGCAATCATCTGACTCGTTTGGATAAGCACGCCTCAATGACAAGGCAACAGGATGACTCGAAAACCGTTCAACGTGAGCAGTCAGGTGCAATAACTCTTCAGGTTCTATAATTTTCGGGTGAACTGCGCTGACCTCAAATACCCCGCGAGTCAAAGTCCCTGTCTTGTCAAATACGACACAAGATGCACGCGACAATAACTCTATGAAGTTCGAGCCTTTTATCAGGATTCCTGATTTGCTTGCCGAGCCAATTCCCGCAAAAAAAGTAAGGGGAATGCTTATCACCAGTGCGCATGGGCAGCTTATGACCAGAAACGTTAACGCCCTGTAAAGCCATGTCCCAAATGATGGCCAGCCATATATAAGAGTCGGGATAACGGCAAGGGCAACGGCACTGATACATACAGCAGGAGTATAAACTTTCGCAAATCGTGTTATGAATCTTTCGGTATGTGATTTTCTCTCTGAAGCATTCTCTACAAGCTCAAGAATCTTTGATACTGTAGAGTCTTTGAATTCGCAGGTTGTTCTGACTCTTAAGACTCTCTCAAGATTTATACAGCCGCTAATTACTTCATCGCCTGAGTCCACGCTTCTAGGCAGACTCTCTCCGGTTAATGCGCTGGTGTTGAGGCTTGAATTACCCTCGATAATCACGCCGTCAATCGGAATTTTCTCGCCCGGTTTGATTACTATAATGCTTCCTGATTCTACTTCAGCAGGATTTATTTTTGTGATTGTGCCTTCGTGTTCGAGATTTGCGTAATCCGGCCTTATGTCCATTAGCGATGTTATATTCTTGCGGGTCTTGTCCTCTGCATAATCTTCAAAGAGTTCGCCGATTTTATAGAAAAGCATGACAGCAACGGCCTCAAGGTAATCGCCATCATAGCACAGGCCAAGAATTAAAGCCCCTATTGTAGCAATTGACATCAGGAAATTCTCGTCAAATATCTCACGCTCACGAATTCCCTCAAGAGCTTCGAGCAGGACATCATAGCCAATCACTAAATAAGGCACAAGGTAAGCAGCGAACTTTGCGAGACCCTGAACATTCAGAAAGTGAATCGCAACGAGCATGATAATACACAGGCAAATCCGAATTTTTTGCATAACTAACAACCGCTCTCTTTCTTAGCGTCTAATAATTAAATATTCAAATAAACGTTTGAATGTAAGAGAGATAATACTACTTTTTTACTATGAGTCAATAACCGGGCAAGTTATCTTAAAAAATGCTTCGATAGTTTGATGCAACAGCTTTGCTTCTTGAGAGGCTGCGAGTGAATAGTGAATTTCCTGGCCGACTCTCTCTGCGTTGACGAGATCGCTCTTTCGCAATAATTGCAGGTGATGAGATACTACGGCGCGACTCATTCCTACTGCAGCAGCTATATCTGATACGCACTCTTTGCTGTGACAGAGTATCCACAAAATTTTGAGTCTTGTAGGGTCTCCGAGCTGGCTGAAGAGTTCTGCACAGTCGGCAAATTTTTCGTTGGCCGGCATACTCTCCAGGACTTTGTTAATGTTCTTGTCGTGGTTATGAGGCAAATTCATTTTCTCGAATCAAATCCTTAATGCAAATTATTCGCAAATTATCTCACAAAAAAGAGCCTCTGAATAATTACGATTCAGAAGCTCCACTGTTGCGTGTTTTCGGTAAAAATTATTTCGCCTGAATTCCTCCGAAATTGTTCACTTCAAGCTCAAGGGTAAATACATCGCTTGCTGTGGGAATTGTTCTTTCAGCACTGGAGTCAAAGCCGTCAATGGCAGTATCGTAATTTATAGTGACTGTGCCGTAAGTTGCCTCGAAGGTCTTATTTTCAAGCTCCGTTGTTGTGTCGGTGCCGTCATCAGTGTCAGTGCCGTCTTGCTCTTGATCCTGATTCTGGTTTTGGTCTTGCTGATCTTGATTCTGATTCTGATTCTGAGACCCTGCGCTGCTCCAGTTATACGTTGCGTTATCTGAGATATACGTATCTAACTCTGCGTCAATACCTGCCTCGCCTGCTGAGTTCTGAGCCTGGCTGCCTGCTGTGATGTTCAGGGTTCCGCCGTTGACAACTACATAGCCGTTTGAGTCAATTCCATCTCCGCCGGTTGAGCTAAGAGTCAGGGTTCCGTTATTCATTGTGAACGTTGAGATATAATCTTCGTTTACGTTAATTGCATCATCAGGGGCAGTAACGTTGATGGTTCCGCTGTCAATTGTCATGTGCATCTCTGAGTCAAACCCTTCATATGTGCTTGATGTTACAGAGAGAGTCCCTGTGCCTGCGCTTCCGTATGAACCTACGAGCATTGAGACGCGTGAATGGAAAGCTGCGTCAAGTTTATACATCTTTTTCTGAGCCGAAATATTTGTGCCGTCAACTTTGTAAACTGCATCGCTGTCAGTATCAGTTATCTTGTATTTCGGTTTGAGCTTGAGCATTCTATAGAGATTTGCACCGGTGAATGTATTCGTCGTACCGTCAGCAATTCCTACAACTACGCCCGCATCGTCAAGAACTGTATCAGTTCCAAGGGTCTTCCAGTCAGAAGCAGCTGTGTCTTCGTCATCGGGTCCGCATTCATATGCCTCATAAAACACCAGAG
Source organism: Synergistaceae bacterium (assembly GCA_017446645.1). GTDB lineage: Bacteria > Synergistota > Synergistia > Synergistales > Aminobacteriaceae > JAFUXM01. The sequence goes on from JAFSQO010000018.1 coordinate 7,007, forward strand.
CAGGGGCAACTGTGCATTTTACAGTAACGCCGTTAAGAATCAAATTCACTTTTGAGTCCGTGTCCTCGCCGACATCTACCCAGATTTGGCCGTTCCATGTGCCTGAAATGCTGTAAGTACCTGCCTTTGTGATATGCAGAACGGGATTGTCATATGCATCGCTCGCTGAATGAGTCATGGTGTCAAAAGCTGCAATATCACTTGCCGAAACATTTGCACTTGGTAAGCTGGGAGGATTTCCGCCGTCAGGTGCTTCAGGGGGAGTTCCGCCGTCATTGCCGGGACCTTCGCCGTCAGGAGGTGTACCGCCGCCGCCCATTCCGTTGACAGACTGGGGCAGACAAGCAAAAACGTAAGGACCGCCGTAATTTGTCCCGTATTCTGTAGTGTTTGCAGTAATCTTTGCGATTGCATTTGCTACTTCTTCACTTGATTCATCATAATATACGACATATTCCTTATCTTCGTCTTTCGTGGCAGTCTGTGAAGTCGTGAATGATAAAGTATTTGACATGTAGCGGACATCATGAGCTATATAAACGCCTTGTGATGAAGTAATTTTTTCGGCTATTTCGTCCTCGTCATATTCTGTCGTGCCGTCAGTGCCTTCTGTCCAGTATTCGTCAGCGTGCTGGGGGTCAGCGTGCCA
>JAFSQO010000170.1 GCA_017446645.1 Synergistaceae bacterium
CTTATTTCATGAACTCTTTGTAATTCTCAACTGTAACAGGCTGATAGGGTATCCAGATGTATTTGCCGTCAGTGATCTTGTAGCCGATTGACTCTTCAGTAACTGGCTTCTCGTCACCTGCAAGTGCTGCGATCTTCACTGCTGCAAAGCCCTGGTTGTCAGCGTCATTAAGAACTGTGCCGAGTAACTCGCCTTTTGACATTGCCTCAAGTGCCGGTGCTGTTGCGTCAACTCCAACGACGGGGATGTATTTTGCTGCATCGCCTAAGTTATAGCCTTCTGCCTTAAGAGCCTCGATTGCGCCGAGTGCCATGTCATCATTGTTGGCTAATACTGCCTCGATGTTGTCAATGCCTACTGCTGAGATAAAGCCCTTCATTTTGTCAGTTGCCTGAACCTTGTCCCAGTTTGCAGTGTCGTTGCCAAGCTCTACGATCTCGAAACCTGCGTCCTTCATTGCCTTTGTTGAGTACTCAGTTCTGAGTGTAGCGTCCTGATGTCCCTGCTCTCCCCTGATCATGATGTACTGGATTTTGCCGTCCTTGTTCTTGTCTGCTCCGGGGTTGGCCTTGAAGTAATCAGCGATAATCTGCCCGGACTGGGTGCCTGACTCTTCAGCTTTTGCACCGACGTACCAGATTTTGTCATAAGCCTTCATGACTTCTTCGTAAGGCTCACGGTTAATGAATACTATCGGGAGCATCTCTGCTTTTGCCTTGTTCATTAAAGGCTCTGCTGCTGTTCTGTCAACGGGGTTGATTACGAGTGCCTTAACGCCTTTTGAGATATGAGCGTCAACCTGGTCGTTCTGGAGGGGCTGTCTGTTCTGGGAATCAACGACATCAAGGGTTTCGCCTAACTTCTCGGCCTCGGCTAACATTGCACGTCTGACGTTGGTCATGAAGGTGTCATCGTACTTGTAAATGCAAGCTCCGATTGGGTCATCAGATGCTGCAAATGCTGATACTGCGAAAACTGCGAGACAAAGTGCTGCTAAAACTACAACATACTTCTTCACGATAAAAAAGCCTCCTAAATAAAATATTTATTTTCCAGCGCAAATTATTTTACCTGAATATATGCGCCGAATTCCAATAATTAAGCCTGTCAAAGCAAGTAGACCAAAGCCTGAGTTACAGCCTCCTCCGCTGTCGCTGTCAATGCGGTTATTGCCTCGTGAGCGGTCAGCAGAATAATTATCTTCATAGCCCGTTCGAGAATCCGTAAATCTCACTGAGTAAGATATACTGCTTGGGACTCCGCTGCGGGTTAAGCCGGTGATTTTTACGTTCCATACTTCGTTATTATTATAGCGTGAAATGTTATCAGGTCTGAAAATTATGCAGTCATCATAGGCGTAATTTTCCGTGTTTACCCTGAAATAGCCGTCTTTATGAGAACTGCTGAATGTCCACGTCCTGTTATCGCTCTCTCGTGTCAGTGTGACCTGAACTGCCTCCTCGCTGCATTCGTCAAAGACATCACCGTCAAGAGTTACAGACCATGCAGTGTCATGATAGAAATACGTCAACGGGTGAGCCTTCTTACTGGACGGCCATGTTATGAAGACATCATCGAGCGGCCAGGCAGGAATTGAGTCAGAAATTTCTTCGATAACATAAGCAGCTGCATAGCCTTTGCGGGTACTCAGTCCAAAACCTACCTGCTCAAGTCTCGGATTCATCAGCCATCTTCTATGAGACAGTGCATTTATATTAGAGGAATCTGAGTCGTCCATGTAGATTTTGAGGCTCTTGCTTAGTGACATATTGCCAGAAGCTGCGCCAGCTATATTGCTGTGAGTTAAAGCATCGTAGGCCATGTCGTAAAAACTCAGGGTCATATTTGCAGGTCTTGAAGGCATATGAGTCAGGGTGCCTATTACGTCAAGCAATACTGCTCCATGCTGGGCTTTGTCGGTGTATTCGTCATTGAGGGTTACGCTGCTGGGAACTCCGATAAGGCTCCGGATATAATTTAGTTCGTCAAGGGCATCGTTTAGTACAGCACTCTTAACACATCCTTCATAATAGGGTGAACGATACTCAGGGCTAGAAGCATAATCATAGACATCATCTGCATAAGCACATGAACACACGAGCAACACAAGCAATATTGCAAGAACTCTCTGCAGCTTCAAGATGAAATTTATACCCTCCTGACAAAATTTTTTTATTAAGAAAGTGAGTGTGAATATTATAATTAATTTCCCAGAAAAAACATTGCGTAAATTTCGCAAATATTTATTATTACGCTTGCAAAATCACGACACAATTTTATAATCAGATTAAAGTTATTCTCACTATTATTTAATTACGGAGGATTAAGATGGCAAAATTCAGATGCCTTGAATGCAAAAAAGAATTTGAACTCGACTCAACAACGCAGACTAGACGCTGCCCCGAATGCATGAGCCGTTATCTTGAGCTTGTCTCAGGAGAAATACAGCGCGGGAAGTCCTGGAGCGCAAAAACTTATTCAGCGAGATAAAATCATGGCAGCACCTACAAATAATTTTTTCGATGTTAGAGACATTGCAGCCGAAACTGAGATAAAACCCGAACAGCCTCAAGTCCCTGAACCTCCCCAGGAAGTCCCCGGTTATCTGGCTCTGAAATTTACATTTGCACCTAGCCGCGGTGATATGGGCGGAGCGTTCTGCATAATTTTTGAAGGTCAATCCGGCAAAACGATTTTTCAAGTCTTCTGGCTGGCTAAACCCTATGCTAAGAACGTTATAATCGAGCCTGCTAAAGATTGGCGCAACTTCGTGAAGCGTTTCCCTCAATTAGGGCCTCTCGATAAGGAATGGGGCGGGAAACTTCAGGAACAGCTCAAGGAGATTCTGACACCTGCAGAGAAGCGCAAATTATTCGAGAACTACACTAAGGCGAAGTTACGTCAGATAGAGAGTATGCTGCGAAGGTCATTCGAGGCATCTTCACAGTGCGTATTCAGTGCTTCAATCGATGCTGAACCTGTAGCGCGTCCTGAACTTGAGCGTGCAAAGGTTTTAAAGCCTCTTGAACCTACAGCTGAAGAACTCGAAAGGAAAAAGAAGGCCGAAGAAGAGATAAAGAAACAAGAAGAAGCCGAAGACGAAGCCAGAAAAGCTCAGGCAAGAGAAGAAGGCGTATTTGAGGGTACGTTAATCAAATGCGGTGCTGTCGTTGATCCTGTCAGGGGCAAGCCGTCATCAGAGATAAACCCCGGTGATATTGTCGAAGTCAGCATAGAAGGCGAAGGAGCAAGTGCACTTGTCCGAAAATTCCTTGAGGAGAATGACATCAAGCCTTTATTCCCAGTTGAAGAGGTCAAGAGACTTGAGGGAAAAACCTTGATTTACGTAAGGATTAACGACGAAATCAGGGGCTTCATCAATATCACGAAAGATATTCGCATGAAGATTAAAGAAAGCCCTGCAGACGTTGCCAGACAGGTGAGGGCTTCGCATTTTGTCGAAGATATGTTTTTCTTTGGACTTCTGGGCGGCGCGTTGATCGGCTTGATATTCGTGATTCGATATTTCTTTCTATGAGCATAAATATTATTCGCGTGACCCTTAAGTTGCTTCCCATTGTAAATTCAACATGATCATTTATAATAAATTAAAGATAGAGTCAATAAAATAATTATTTTGCACGCACGGAGGTTTTTACACGATGGCAGAAATCAAGCGCAGAGAACTTAAAGCACCCCTATCAGTACACTATGAGTTTATCTCGTCATGTATCAGGTCAGGAAAAATACTGCACGCAAAATTCTATTCAGTAAGATAAAGTCATGGCAGCACAAGCAAATAAATTTTTGGACGTTAGCGATATTGCAGCCCAGGCAGAGATTAAAGCCGAGCCCCCCTCAGTTCCTGAACCTCCTAAGAACGAAACTCCTGCTTATCTTGCCTTGAAGTTCACGTTTTCACCAAGTCGCGGCGACATGGGCGGGGCATTCTGCGCGATCTTTGACTGTCAGTCAGGTAAAACAGTCTTTCAGGTCTTCTGGCTTGCTAGACCCTACACTAAAAGCATAATAATCGAACCTGCTAAGGAATGGCGCAATTTCGTGAAGAGATTCCCGCAGTTAGGGCCTCTTGATAAAGAATGGAGTGGGAAACTTCAGGCGCAGCTCAAGGAAATATTGACGACCGACGAAAAGCTCAAGTTAGCTGGGAATTATACCAGAACTAAATTAAGACAGATTGAAAGTATTTTACGCAGGGCCTTTGAAGCGTCTTCACAGTGCCTATTCAGTGCTGCAATTGACGTTGAACCTGTTACTCGGTCCGGACTTGAACGGGCAAAAGTGTTAAAGCCTATGGAACCTACAGCAGAAGAGATCGAGGCAAAACAGAAAGCCGACGAAGAGCAAAAGAAGCAGGAAGCTGCCGAAGACGAGGCGAGAAAAGCTCAATCCTCAAAAGAAGGCGGAGCTATCGAGGGCATATTGATAAAATGTGACGCTGCTGTTGACCCGATTAAAGGCAAACCTTCATCAGAACTTGAAGAGGGTGACATAATAGAAGTCATCATAGAAGGTGAAGGTGACGGGGCGAGCGTAATGGTGCGCAAATTCATCGAAGAGAATAACATAAGGCCGATGTTCCCAGTTGACGAAATCAAGAGATTTGGCAGCAAGACCGTAATTTACGTGAAGATTAATGACGAAATAAGGGGCATTATCAATCTCACGAAGGATATTCTCATAAAAGTGAAAGAAGACCCTGCAGCTGTTATCCGTAAGGAGAAGGCATCGAACTTTGCAGAAAATATCTTTTTCTCTGTGTTTATGCTTGGTGCGCTGGTTGGCCTGATATTCGTGATTAGATATTTCTTCCTGTAACTGACAACGCGTATAAATAAGCCCTCCTGACTCTAATAAAAGAATCCGGAGGGGAGATAAATTTTTATTTGCAGTGCTTTTTATACCATTCATTGACTTCCTGAAGTCGGAATTCGAATTCGCGCCTCTCATTGTTCTTAATAGTTTGAAGAATAATTCCAGAGAACAGAGAAATAAGTGCAGCAATGACCCCGAAGCCGCAGACTATCAAAGTTGGGAATCTAGCGACAAGTCCAGTAGCAATATATTCGTTCAGAACGGGGACAAAGAATAGCAGTGAAAGCAATAATAACAAAGCAGCTATAACACTAAAGAAATATAACGGCCTGTAATCGCAGAATAAATGCATGATGGTTTTCAAAACTTTTATGCCGTCCGAGAAAGTATTTAACTTCGAGACACTGCCGTCTTGTCTGTCAGAATACTCGATGACTTCATTCATGAGCTTCATGTTTTTATCTATTGCGTGAATCGTCATTTCTGTTTCAATCTCGAACCCCTGAGACACTACAGGAAATGATTTCACGAATTTATAACTCATCGCTCTAAAGCCTGTCATAATGTCATAAATACTGCTTCTGAAAATAAAATTTATGAGTGTCCTAACTATGACATTGCCCATGTTATGAAATGGTCTTTTATTCTCAGTAAAGTAAGTAGAAGAAAGTCTGTCGCCTATCACCATGTCAGCCCTGCCTTCAAGAACAGGTTGTGCAAGTTTTCTGCCTGAAGCTGCGGGGTAAGTGTCATCGCCGTCGACCATGATATAGCATTTTGCATCTATATCCTGAAACATGCTGCGTATGACGTTGCCCTTACCTTGTCTATATTCGTAACGAACTATAGCTCCTGACTCTCTGGCAATTTTTGCTGTATTGTCAGTTGAGTTGTTATCATAGACGTAAATTTTTGCTTCAGGAAGTTCTCTGCGCCAGTCTTCTACAACTTTTTTAATCGAGAGAGCCTCGTTAAAGCACGGAATAATAATGGCTATGTTATCCATGAATTAATTAACCTACCTTTAGCAATAAAAATATGAATATGTCATTATGATTGCAGTAACGACACTCACTAAACCAGCTGCAGACGCTGAAAACTTTTCATATTTAAAGCGCGGTAGACATGACAGAGCACTAAAACCCATCACAGCCAGAGGGATAAAATATCTTCCTTGTATACCTTCGCACGAGAATGCACCGGGAGGATTCCACGTGAAATACATAACAAAATCCATCCCCAGCAAAGTAGCTAAACATCCTGCAATCATCAAAAACCTCTGCCACCAGAAAATTTTAATTCTGCCAGATAACCCGCCAATAATAAGCATCAGTCCATAAAATAAATAAAACCATATGGGCATTTTTAGCGTCAGCCATCCTAGTACCCCAATGAAAGACTCTGCATAAAATTTTAGTCTCATTACGTTGCTCTTGATCATTATCTTGAATACCAGGATAGGGTTAGCTACAAAGAATTTCAGTTGTTCAACCGGATTCGCTTTACTGGCAAAACCTGAAGCAGCCTTAACTCTAACGACGCTTAAATAAGTCCATGTTAATGCAGAGGCTAGACATAAGGCCAGAAGAATAATTCCGAACAGGATATAACGTTTCATACTGCCGAGTCTCTTATACGGTATTAGAAAATACATAAGCATTATGGTTCCGTATACCTGCTTTAGAAGTCCAATTATTACAGAGATTAAGATTAAAGTTATAATCTGGGAAGTCCTTAATTTTTCTTCGCTTCGTGTAAGGGATAAAATATATGCAGATGCAATAATACACACGCTGTTTATTACAGAGTCAGCAGCCATCGAAGCACTTTCGGCCAAGAACATGGGCATTAATGAAATCAGGAAGATTAAAAAACCTTTTTCAGGTAGAAAGCGTATCGCAAAAAATACCAGTAGCGTAGAGAATAGAGCAGCAGCAAGTCTCATGAAGTAAAATACTTTACCAGATACCCCCCCCCCCCTATCGTCAGTAAAATGACTTATAAGATAAGCCGTCAGAGCCTGGGGAAAATATACAACAGGAGCATATGAACCAGTGTTATTTATTACACAAGTAGTTCTTTTACCCGTGTCGAATTGTCCTGAAAAAAATTCTGTAATATCCTGCAAAGAGAATCTATCTTTAGCATGGAACACATCAGTCATGTAATCTGACGGGGGAAAATCAGCAGGAACTTCAGATAGTAAATCTCTGTAGCCGTCTTTTCTGTCTTGGACAGGACTTAAAAATTTCAGCTCAGAAATCTGCCACACCCGTGCAAAATGATTTGGTTCATCTGGGATTTGATATACAGGCGTTAAAAACGTCATAACTATCCCTGCAAAAAGCATTAAAGCCAGATAGAGCCATTCAAGTTTTAAGCTATTTAAGCTACATATAAATTTTTTCATTATTCAGTCTCATAAAAATCCCTCCACATTCGTGAAGAATCCGGAGGGAAAAATTTTTACTATTACTACTACTCTTCGTCCTCGTCTTCTTTCTTGTGGGCAGCAATTACCTTCTTTGCAATATCGCCCGGAACTTCCTCATAGTGCGAGTATTCCATAGAGAACGAACCTTCACCTGAAGTCATAGAACGCAGGATAATCGCATACCTGAACATCTCGGCTAAAGGACACTGAGCCTTGACGACCTGCAACTTTCCATGACCTTCCATGCCCATGATGCGGCCGCGTCGTGAGTTAAAGTCACCCATAACATCTCCCATAAATCTTTCAGGGACAGTAACTTCAACGTCCATAACAGGCTCAAGCAAAACAGGATTAGCGTCCATTATGCCCTTCCTGAACGAGAGTCGAGTCGCAAGTTTAAATGACATTTCGGAGCTGTCAACGTCATGATATGATCCGTAATAAAGCTCTGCGCTGAAGTCAACAACCGGGAAACCAGCTAACGGGCCTGCTACCATGTACTCACGTAAGCCTTTCTCTACTGCGGGGATAAAGTTACGGGGAACTGCTCCGCCGACTACAGAGTCAATGAACTCAAAGCCCGCGCCTCTCTCTAACGGTCTGTAGCGGATATAGACATCACCATACTGGCCATGACCGCCTGATTGCTTCTTGTGCTTACCCTGAGCCTCGCTCATTTTGCGGATTGTCTCACGATAAGGCACCTGAGGAGTCTTAGTGTCAAGTTCAACGCCGTAACGTTCCTTCATCTTGGCCAGAACTATATCAATGTGCATGTCTCCCATTCCTGACAGGACGTTGTCGCGGGTCTCTGCGTTTTTCTCGAAAGTAAGCGAGCAATCTTCTTCAAGGGTGCGTGAAATTGCGTTGCCGAGTTTATCTTCGTCAGCCCTGGACTTTGCGATTACTGCTACACTGTAGACAGGCTTCGGGAATTCAATCGGCTTGAACTGA
>JAFSQO010000171.1 GCA_017446645.1 Synergistaceae bacterium
GGGAAGACTTCACACGCCAGCGAACCCGAAAAAGGTCTGAATCCTGCATACGTAATTGGCAGATTGATATGCGAGATAGAGTCACTAAGAGACGAATTCAGGGCGAAAAATATTCTGTGCACTGTCATCAACATCAGTCTGGGTGAAAAAAATTTCGGTATCTCACCGGGGGAGGGCGAGCTTGCTTTAACCCTGCGTGCCCGGAGCGATTCGGAGATGAGAGAAATCCGCAATCATGTCATTAATATTGCAGAGAAACTTGCAGTTAATGACTCATTCAGGATTGAATGCACAGGCAGCGATTATTTCCCTGAGACTTCGAGCGAGGCATTCTGCGTTAAACGTGTAAGGCGTGCTGCTGAATCACTTGGCCTTAAAGTCATTGACATGCAGGAACCCATAAGGGCTTCTGAAGATTTCGGCTGGTACACCAAGCAAATTCCCGGAGCAATATTTTATATAGGGAATGGTGAGGATTATCCTGCAATTCACACGGGTAAATATGATTTTAACGATGATATTCTCGCAACAGCTTCTGACATGTTTACGGGGATTTACAACGACAGCGTGATAAAATAGTCTGATATGGGCAGTTCAGACGGCCGCCGGATAAATTTTTATCGGGAGGAAAGTCCGGGCTTCACAGGGCAGGATGCTGGATAACGTCCAGCCGGAGCAATCCGCGGGATAGCGCAACAGAAAATATACAGCCTGAAAGTTTTTCATGGCAAAGGTGAAAAGGTGCAGGGTAAAAGCCCACCATGCATAAAGCAATTTATGTGATTTGCAAGCCCCATCCGAAGCAAGATCAAATAGGGAGGGTTGAAGCTGCCCGCTGACCTCCGGGTAACGATCGCTAGAGTCTCTTCGCAAGGAGAGAATTAGATAAATGGCCGTATTAAATACAGAACCCGGCTTATTTACTGCCCATTTTATTATATAATTGCATGTGGAAGGAATAAATTTGAGCGAGATAAATTTTTACGACTGGCAGATACGCGCATATAACCACATTAAGGATAATAATGCAGTCCTCACGGCTCCTACTGGTTCAGGCAAGACCCTAGTAGCTTATCTATGGGCTGGAATTCTCTCACGTGACGGCAGTGTTAATCATGACACAGACGCTTCGAGAATAATATTCACTGCTCCGATTAAGGCATTGAGCAACGAGAGATATTTGGACCTGCGCAGAATGGGACTTGACGTAGGCATAGAAACCGGAGACTTCAAGCGCAACGAGGGAGCAAGGATAATTTGCTGCACTCAGGAAATTTATACGATGAAGTACGCAAAAAAGCCAGGACAGAAATTAATAATTGACGAGTTTCACTATATCTTTAATGACTCTGACAGAGCGCGGACTTACATTGACGGCATAAGAAACACTGACCCTGACACTTTAATGCTCGTCATGTCTGCAACATTGGGAGGCGTTAAGAACGTCGGGCGTTATCTTTCGGGGATCTCTGACAGAAATTTCGTGATTCACTCAGGACGCAAAAGAGTTACTGAATTAATTTTTCAGCCTGATAATCCAGTAAACGTTCCTGATATTCATGATGCCTTAGTCTTTTTATTCTCGCAAAGGGGAGTCATTGAGCTTGCCGAAAAAATTGCCACGACCAGACAGAGAATTAGCCCTGAAAAAGTGAAAAGATTAAACGAGCTTGCAGAAATTCTTGAAGTCAAGAGACTTGCCGGACATTTGCTTAAGGGCGTAGGAATTTATCACGGTGCCATGCTTCCTAAAGAGAAGTTGCTTGTTGAGTCAGCCTTTCGCGAGAGATTGCTCGATGTTGTCTGCGGAACCAATGCCCTTGCCCTGGGAGTGAACTTGCCTGCTCAGTACGTTATCTTTGCCCAGTTAGTGAATTATTATAACTATAAGCCTATCACAAAAATCGAATTTCTCCAGATGTCAGGGCGCGCTGGCCGTAAAGGTTTATTTGACCCCGGTTATGTCTCATGGCTGAGAGCTTCACCATATGAGAACGAGTTTTTCAGTACGGGAAAAATCTTTAAATCTTTAGTAGATGCCAAGCCAGAGTCTGCAACTATAGAGCTAAAGCCTTCGTACGGGAAATTACTGCGCGGTCAGGTTTTTATGGAAGAAGAAGCGGATTATATCGCAAAGTTCTCTCTGCCTGAATTAACTCCCAAGGCAGTGTTGAGAATGCTTAAAGCCGGCATGAAAAAAATAGACCTAGCAGCACGGAGAATAGCACGCAGTAAAGAGAGATCCCGATACATGAAAATTCTCGCGGCTGTATGGTATGACGAAATGGAAATAGAAGAGAATCTTGAGATGGCGCGTCTGTTTCTTGACGAAGAGGCTCCGAGTGCGTTAATGGCTGCAAAGTTGATAATGCAGTACGAGAGAAATTATTTGCAGGCATTATTGAAGATAAAGCGTTTTGCAAACCAGCTTCCGAAAGATAAGAGATTTAGATTAATGAGCGAGCTTAACAAGACAGTGAACACGATTGACCCGACTATTTACGGTTTTGAAGAGAAGATAGGCGAGATAGAAGCAGGCAGGTAAAAATTTCCGGTGTTGTATAATTTCCTCTGAATACTAAAAATTAATTTTTATGGAGGAAAGATTTTATTAATGCCTTACGATTTCGCAAACATCGAAGCTAAATGGCAATCAAAATGGAACGAAGCCAAATGCTTTGAATCTCACACAGATACTTCACGGGAAAAATTTTTCTGTCTCGAAATGTTCCCATATCCTTCAGGCGCACTTCACATGGGACATATACGAAATTACTCGATTGGTGACGTACTTGCGAGATTCTTACGCAAGAACAACAGGAACGTCTTATACACTATAGGCTTTGACTCTTTCGGAATGCCTGCGGAGAACGCTGCAATAAAGTACAAGACAAGGCCCCACGACTGGACTCTCTCGAATATCGCATACATGACTGAACAGTTAAAGCGCATGGGTTACAGCTATGACTGGTCAAGAGAAGCTATTACCTGTCTTCCTGATTATTACAGGTGGAACCAGTGGATCTTTTTGCAGATGTACAAGAAGGGCATAGTTTACCAGAAAGAAGCCCCTGTAAACTGGTGCGAGACCTGCGGGACTGTCCTGGCAAATGAACAGGTAGTAGAAGGCGGCTGCTGGAGATGCCACACTCCTGTTACGAAAAAGAATTTAAAGCAATGGTTCATCAAGATAACGGATTATGCACAAGAATTATTAGATGACATTGAGAAAGAGTTAGACGGCTGGCCTAAACGAGTCAGGATCATGCAAACTAACTGGATAGGACGTTCTGAAGGTGCAAGGCTCTCGTTTAATATCCCTGAGCTTGATTATAATCTCGAAGCCTTCACGACTCGATTCGATACGATTTACGGAGTCACGTTTATTGCATTAGCTCCTGAACATGAATTAGTGAGAAAAATGCAGGAGAAAATGAATCATGATGACTCAGCAAAACTAGCAGAATTCGTGAAGCAAGTCTCTGCTCAAAGCTCAATCGAACGCTCTGACGCTGGTGCAGAAAAACTCGGCTTCAAGACTCCTTTCTACGGCATTAACCCGGTAAACGGCAAGAAAATCCCCATATGGGTAGCAAATTACATTTTAATCGACTACGGAACCGGCGCAATCATGGGAGTTCCTGCTCATGACCAGAGGGACTTTGACTTTTGCAGAAAATATAATATCCCTGTAATTCCTGTCATAAATCCCGAAGACGGCACGATCTTAGACGGAGATGCTATGACCCATGCCTTTGAAGATGACGGAATAGCCTGCAACTCTGAGCAGTTTAACGGGCTTAAGACTTCAGAGGCAATCACTAAGATGCTTGACTGGGGAGAGAGTCAGGGTATCTGCAAGCGCGAAGTAAATTTCAAGTTACGAGACTGGCTCATTTCGCGTCAAAGATATTGGGGTACCCCTATACCATTTGTGTATTGCGAGAAGTGCGGAGTCGTTCCTGTGCCTGAAAAAGATTTACCCGTAAAGTTACCTGAAGACGTAGAAGTAAAAGAAGTCGGACATTCGCCATTATTAGATCTTCCGGAATTCCTGAACACTACATGCCCTCATTGCGGAGGTCCTGCAAGGCGTGAGGCTGATACAATGGA
>JAFSQO010000172.1 GCA_017446645.1 Synergistaceae bacterium
CTAAAATCAGAACTCAGGGTTACACAAGAGCAAGAGTCGACGGGAATGTTTTATATCTCGAAGAAGAAGTCGAACTCGACAAGAGAAAGAAGCACTACATCGAAATAGTTATTTACAGGCTAAAAATTTCTGGTGAAAGACGCTCAAGACTCGCTGAATCAGTTGAAGGCGCGCTGAAACTTTCAGGAGGTTACGTGTTAATCGCTCCGGAAGGCAAGGATGAGTATACAATGACAGAAAATTACTCGTGCCCTGACTGCGAGACAAGTTTACCCGAAATTGAACCCAGACTCTTCTCCTTCAATAATCCAATAGGGGCCTGCCCTGACTGCGGAGGTCTTGGAAGTCACGAACACTTCTCACGCGAACTTGCAATTGACCCTGAACGCTCTGTTCTTGACGGAGCAATTATCCCGTGGAAGTCAAAGCCTCACGTCATCGAGAAGTTAAAGCTCTTTGCAGAAAAACATAACTGGGATTTGACACAGCCATATAAGAATCTGCCCGTTGAAGCTCAAGACTTTATCTGGCTCGGCAGCGGAGACGAAAAATTACCCATGATATTTGACGAGAAAGGCATTGCAAGGCCCTACATGGGACGTTATGAGGGCGTAGTCGGCTGGTTTGAGGAGAAATTAAAGTGGTTCGCAGATAATGACAACGTCGCTGAAGAAGTCGCTCAATACAGAGAAGAAGACATCTGCAAGACCTGTAACGGATTGAGGCTTAAGCAGGAAGCCCTGAACGTAAAAGTCTCAGGTTACGGGATCGGTGATTTGCTCGTCATGCCTGTTGATAAACTTGTGAATGTCATGCAAAATCTTGAACTCTCAAAATCAGAGCACTCAATAATTGACCAAGTTTTGAGCGAAATCAACAAACGTCTTGAATTTCTCGTAAATGTCGGAGTCGGCTATCTCTCGTTATTGAGAAGAGCGGATACCCTTTCAGGCGGTGAAAGTCAGAGGATCAGACTTGCAACTCAAATCGGCTCGAACCTTAGCGGGGTGCTTTATGTCCTCGATGAGCCTACTATAGGACTTCACTCAAGGGACACTGAAAAGTTAATTAACTCCCTGAACTCGATTCGCAATTTGGGCAACACTGTAATAGTTGTCGAACATGATAGAGAGACAATGCAGGCTGCTGACGAATTAATAGAACTAGGCCCCGAAGCTGGCAAAAACGGCGGAGAAATTCTCTACTCAGGCAGTTATGAGCAAGTCCTCAAGACAGAAGGCAAAACCGGCAAATATTTACGCGGTGAAGAATCAGGAATCGTCAGGCAGGAATCAAGGCGTAAGGCTTCAGGCTGGGTCAGAGTAAGGGGAGCGGCTCACAACAATCTCAAGAATATTGACGTTGATATTCCGGTCGGAGTTTTTACCTGCATCAGCGGAGTTTCTGGCTCAGGCAAAAGCAGCTTCCTCTATGACGTACTCTATAAAGGCATGAGGCGGATTCTCGACAAAGATTTCCGTGAACGTCCCGGCAAATTCAAAGCAATTGAGGGAGCAGAAAACTTTGACAACATCGTCCTCGTTGACCAGAGTCCAATCGGAAGGACTCCCCGCTCAAACCCTGCGACTTATACGGGGGTGTTCTCGTTAATCCGTGAGTTCTTTGCGGGTTTACCAGAAGCAAAACTCAGGGGCTATAACTCCGGCAGATTTAGCTTTAACGTTAAGGGCGGACGTTGTGAGGCGTGTTCCGGAGCAGGGAGCGTCAAGACTTCAATGCTGTTCTTACCTGATATTTACTCGGACTGCGAAGTCTGCAAGGGCACTCGATACAATCAGGAGACTTTGGACGTTACGTTTAAAGGCAAAAATATCGCTGATGTCTTGGCCATGACCGTCAATGAAGCTCTTGATTTCTTCGGGGACATTCCTAGAATTGCGAATAAACTCAAGGTAATTCAGGACTCAGGACTCGGCTATATCAGTCTTGGACAGTCGGCTTTGACCCTTTCAGGCGGAGAAGCTCAGAGAGTCAAACTTGCTAAAGAATTATCCAAGAGATTCGGAGGCAGAACCCTTTACTTACTTGATGAGCCTACTACAGGATTATTTTACACGGACGTTAGGAAACTGCTTGAGATCGTTCACAGGATTATCGACAAGAATAAAAGCACCGTGATCTTCATCGAGCATAATCTTGATGTCCTGTTATCGAGCGACTACATTATCGATTTAGGTCCTGAAGGCGGAGAAGCAGGCGGTCAACTCGTAGCAGCAGGAACTCCCGAAGAACTTATCATGAGTCAGAAGGGTTATACGGCGAAATTCCTGAAAGATTACTCACAAGAGATTAAAGCTATATGCTAGAATACGGGCATTACAGTTTAGACCTCGCAATTCTTATTATGATTAGGAGGATTTTATAATATGAACGTGAACGCAAAAAAATTAGGCATTATCGTGTTGATTCTCTCATTGCTGGCCTGTTCTGTCTTTGCCGGTGAACTTAGAGAGCTTTCTGTCCTGGCTCCAGAGCGCAAAATCGGTATGCTGGCACTACTGAACACAACAGAGAAGGAATTTCAGGAAGAGTCACGCAGAAGTATAAATGACACGTTTTTCACTGTAAGCGAACGTTATGGAATTATCCCGGTATTCTATGACTCATTAACGGCTATGCAGATGGCCTTGAATGCAGGTGATGTTGACGAAATAGTTTTACCTGAGGCCGTAGCGGAATACGTAATGAACGTCAATGATAACTACAAAATTGCATCAATAATCCGTTTCTTGAGAGAACAGCCCCTTATGCTAGCATTCGGTTTTCGCAAAGACGATGAATTTACCCTTAGAAATAAATTCAATGAAGCATTGTTGTCAATGAAGGCTGACGGTACACTCGCAGTCATTAAAAACAAGTATATCGATGAGCCGGGTATAGGCGAACCTGACCCCGTAAAATTTAATCTTTATCAGAATGCCGACAAAATACGGGTAGCAGTTACAGGAGATTTGCCGCCCATTGACTTCATAGCTGCTGACGGAACACCTGCGGGATTCAACACTGCTGTACTTTCGGAACTCGGCAAAAGGCTTCACGTGAATATAGAGCTTGTCAATATAGAAGCAAATGCCCGTGCCGCATCGCTGGCTTCTAAACGTGTTGACGCAGTTTTCTGGATGCAGGTCCTCAAAGGAGAGACGAAACAGCTTGATGTCCCTGAAGGTATCGCGTTATCTGAGCCTTACTATGAATGGGACGAGCAACTATTCATAAAACTCAAGGATAAAAAGTAAATGTGCTAGAATTCTATATTAATTAATTCAGGAGGTCTTATTATCATGAAAGCTAAAAAGTTTGTTCTTGCCCTTGCTGTTATTCTGGTTATCATGTCTGTAGTCACAGCCTCAGCACTTGAGCGCAAAGTTGGACATCTGGCCAAGCTGAACATGACGCCCGAAGAGTTCAAGGCGTTCAGTAACAACGGTATTGCTAACGGAAGAATTGCTGTCTTCTTAGCCTCTGAAATCTCAGAACAGCACGAAATTGTTCATTTATTCTATGACTCGTTTCTTTCGTTGCAGATGGCCTTAAATGCCGGTGAAGTCGACGAGGTTGCTTTACCTGAAGCAGTTGCTGATTACGTTCTGAACATGAACGACGGCTACAAAGTTGCTTCAATAGTGCGTACATATCCTTCGACTTTGTCATTCGGTTTCCGCAAAGATGATGACCCTGCAATGCTGAACAGGTTCAACGAGGCCCTTCTCGCTATGAAAGCTGACGGGACTCTTGCTATTTTAAGGGAAAAATACATCAATGATGCAGGATTTAGTGAGCCTGAGCCTGTCGAATTCCGTGATTTTGAGAACATTGACACGAAGATAAAAGTCGCCGTTACTGGTGATTTACCGCCTATCGATTTCGTAAGCCCTGAAGGAAAACCTGCCGGCTTCAACACTGCAGTACTCGCTGAGATAGCAAAGAGGCTTCACATCAATATCGAGATCGTAAATATCGATTCCGGAGCACGTGCTGCTGCTTTGGCTTCTAAGAGAGTTGATGCAGTGTTCTGGTTCCAGTTCAGGAAAAACGCAGAAACACAGCCTGACATTCCAGAAGGTGTTGCATTGTCAGAGCCTTATTACACCTGGAATGAAATTCTGAATATCGCGAAGAAGTAATTTGAGTCTTAGAGTCTTTACCCTCTCGAAAGTTAATCGGGAGGGTTTTTTGCTATACTATATGGCACATACATTTACA
>JAFSQO010000173.1 GCA_017446645.1 Synergistaceae bacterium
TCTTTCAAGCCAGGTCAGGAAGAGATTATCAATGCCCTGCTCTCAGGACGCGATGTATTTTGCTCCATGCCCTCTGGTTACGGCAAGAGTATCTGTTACAGGCTGCCCGCTCTGTTAATGCCCGGTTTAACTCTCGTGATTACTCCGAGTGAGCCTGAAAGTATCAGCGACGTTCATTCAGGGTACGTGAACCCTTCGCTGACTCCTACACAGAAACGCGATTTGCTAAGACGAATCAGGGGAGGTGCCTGCAAAATTCTCTATGCTACCCTGACAAGCCTTAGAGAACCCGACATGATAAACTTTCTCAACGGCATTGAGCTTTCCATGATTGCGATAATTCTGCACTGGGGAGAGCCTAATGAGCTTGAGAACTACAGGGAGTTCGCCTCGTCACTAAGAACTGCAAGAATCCCTACAGTAATATGCGCTGACTCAACAAGTCCGGAGTTCAGGCAGGATATACTCAAGTTTACGGAGCTGCGTTCGCCATTGAGGATAATAACGGGCTTCAATCGTCCTAATCTTGAATTCAGGATACTCAAGACAGAAAATAAATTATTCGAGCTTCGTGAATTAATCAGCCAGAAAAGAGACATTGCAGGGATAATCTACTCTGCAAGACCTGAGTTATTAATCACCTTTGCTGACGAGAAGTTACGCATCCTGAAACACTCGAAAGTTATTGATCCTTATAACGCAAAGTTCGTGATATTCTATGACTTTCCGGAAACACTCGCAGACCTTTCTCAAGAGATGACATACGCAGGCCAGGAAGTAATTATTTTCGCTTCACGGACTGACCTGAATAATTCTGAGAAAAATTTTGCAAGATTATGCAATGACGACCCCAGAGATGTCCTGAGTAAATATCTCGGAGAAGATGAGACTTTAGCAATTAATATTAATCAGGACAATCAACAGGAAAAAGGCACTCAAGGCAAGATAACTCATGATGAAGTCTCGGATTTTGACTTCGGAACAGCTAACGAGGCTCAGAAAGAAGCGATTACCTCATCAGGCGGGCCGTTATTAATTCTCGCAGGACCTGGGACGGGGAAGACTTACACGCTTATACAACGAGTAATCTTCATGATTCAGAAAAAACACATAAAGCCCGAAAATATTTTAATCGCTACGTTCACTAATAAGGCGGCAGGCGAGATTAAATCACGCTTGGCAGAAGAGTTCGCAGCAAGAAAGATTTTCGCAGACGTTAATGATTTATTGACCGGGACTTTTCACTCTATTTGCGAGAAGATTTTACGGGATTACGTTCAGTTCACCAGATTCAAGAAAAATTTTGCGGTCCTGGATCCCTTTGCTCAGGCCCATCTGGTCATGCGCAACATCGAGAACTTCGGCAATCTCAATTTCCTTACGTCTCAGGGCAAATGGAAGCGTGCCGGTGAACTATGCAGTTACGTCAATAACTTATCAGAAGAACTCGTTGACCCTGAAGAGTTAATCAAAGACCCTGACTATTTTATCGCCTCACTTGGCCAGGCCGTGAAAATTCATGACGAGCTGCTGGTTAATAATAACTCGTTGAGCTTCTCGGCTTTACTCGTGGAGACCTACAAATTGCTGCGGGATAATCCCGAAATCCTGGGCGACATTCAGGGCAAAATCACCCACGTCATGGCAGATGAGTATCAGGACACGAATTACATTCAGGAGCAAATTTTATTCTTGCTTGCAGGCGATAGAAAAAATATCTGTGCAGCAGGCGATGACGACCAGAGCCTATATCGTTTCAGGGGTGCAGCAGTCCGCAATATTCTTGAGTTCCCGGACAAGTTCGGCAAAAACGAATGCAAAATAGTTAAACTCGTATTAAACTACAGGTCTTGCCCTGAAATCGTGAACTTCTTTAATGACTGGATCGTCTCAACTGGAAATTATTTCAGCTGGGGAGCATTCAGACATGAGAAAAAGCTCGAAGCATTCAGGCAGTGTGATAACAAGTCCGTATTCAGGCTAGCAGGAGTTAATGACACTGAAGAATGGCACGAGAAGATTTTGAACCTTATAAACTCCCTGAAAGATTCAGGCAAGTTAAGAGATTATAACCAGATTGCGTTTTTATTCAGGTCAGTGAAAAGCGAACGTGTTCAAGCCTTGTCGCAATTTCTGGAAAATCATAACATCAGCGTATACTCTCCGCGCTCTGATATGTTCTTCAAGAGGGGCGAAATTCATTTTGCATTGGGCTGTCTTATCCTGTTATTTCCCAAGTATCACGAGGCCATAAAATCCGGAGCCTTTAACTTTAACGGGACTGAACCAGGCTATATAACGTACTACAAGACTTGCCTGAAATACGTAAAGAGATTTATTGACAAGCCTGATTATGCAAAGCTCAAGAAGTGGCTGCAGGATAAACGGAAATTTCACTCTGAATTAAACGGCTCGGCAGGGTATAAATATTCGGATCTGCTCTATAATTTATTCGCCTTTACACCATTCACTAAGGCACTTGATGCAGATATTAGGGACTCCGCAAAAGTACTCAGACCGGTGCGAAATCTGGCAGGGTTAGTACAGGCAATAAAGAATTTTGAGTTCGCTTATAAAATCATGAGCATTAACTCGAAATATATGGACTACACAACGACAGGATTGTTTAACGTGTACCTGCATTTTATGCTTGATGACGGTCTGAACGAATACGAAGAAGAAAATTTTGCGCCGTCAGGACATGTAGCCTTCATGACGATTCATCAGGCTAAAGGCCGTGAGTTCCCGGTTGTATTTGTTGACTCACTGGAGAGTGTGCCGTCTGCTCCCGGTTATAATCAGGGGAACGCGGTGATGTCTCAGGTCTCGCAGAATTATTACAAGCGTCCGGCGTTTGAACCTGAAGGCGAGATAAAGTACTTTGACTTCTGGAGATTGTTTTATGTTGCCTTCTCACGTGCAAGGGACTTGTTAATACTCACATGCAGCGAAGACAACAAGACACCTTCAGAATATTTTGAGGCAGCTTACAACAAACTCGATGACGCAGATGATAATCTTGACCCCGAAAAAATCACGTTGAGCGATTACAGCAATTCGGGTGCTAAAAAAATTTACTCGTTCAGCGACATTATGCTTTATGCCTCTTGTCACCTGAAATATAAATTCATTCATGAGCTGGGATTTATCGCAGGGACTTCAAAATACGCTTTCATGGGCAGTTTAGTTCATGCA
>JAFSQO010000174.1 GCA_017446645.1 Synergistaceae bacterium
CGCAGCGTAGCACTTAGAGATAATAATCTCCAGACTGGGTGAACTATGACGGGTTCTAAGAGAAAAGGTGTAATGGTAGTAAGTATTAACAAGTAAGGTTGTGTCCCGTTTTGGGGCTATACTGTAGGGGCGCAGTGGACACGCCTGCAAGAATAAGGGTGCCTGCATGACAACAGGTGGAGACTTAAAACCAAACTTCTTGGACGAGGATTTTTATCCTTTCGAAGCTCGCGACTTCAGTCGTGAGAGGTTCACGCCTGAACAAATTGCTCAAGTTCTCATTGACGGCGGAGCCGATGTAAACGCTGTAAATGAAAAAATATCAGTCCATTAATGATAGCCTATGCTAAAGCCTTCACTTCTGAAAAAATGTTCGAGGTCGTAAAGACTTTGCTTCGTAACGGAGCAGATGATAAATCACGGGATAAGAGCGGACGAAATGCAAGAAGATGGCTGTTGGGAGGAGGTGCTTATAGATACGGTTTTCAAATCACGATGATTTCAGAAATTTTTAACGAAATTATCAAGTCTGTGAAGGGTATAGGACTTGCAGATATTGATCTTGATTTACTTGTGAAAGTTCTCTGGGGAACCCCGAAAGATATAGAACTCGATTTATCAGGAGGAGCTAACATAAATTTACGCAGTGAATTTGATTACACTCCATTGATGATGGCTGCCGTCTTTAATACTAGTGAAGCAGTGAAATGCCTGTTAGAACACGGAGCAGATGTGTTAGCAAAAAATTATGAGGGTGAAACAGCTTTATCGCTTGCTGCCAAAGCCTCAAAGATTGAAACGATGTCGCTTATCATTAAACACGGCGGAGATTTTAATTCTCTCAGATGGATTGACAGAAATTATTACACAAAGTGCACTCAGGAGACTGATGGAGTGAAGGCCAGTCAAGAGACTTCGGAAATTGCGGAATTAAGAAAGTTCAGCCTTGAAATATAAAAATCCAGAAGGGAAGTAATATTATGACAGATAGAGAAGTACTTGAAATGTTTATGAATTACGATTTATCATCAGCAAAAGATGTCTTTGATAAGTTCATGACGCTTGATAATGCTCAATATTACGAATATCAGGGTCGTCCCAGCTGTGTTTATATTCCCGGCTCAAGACCTGACAGGGTACTTCTTGTAGCCCATGCTGATACTGTATTTGGTTTACGAGGCGAACACAGAATTATTCATGATAAAGACAAAGATATATACAAGAGCGGTGAAGCAGACGAAGGCATAGGAGCAGATGACCGAGCAGGCTGTGCGATCCTATGGCTTCTGAAAGACTCCGGGCATTCATTGCTTGTTACTAATGATGAGGAGTTAGGCTCACTTGGTTCTCGTAATATAAGGGACTTTCACAAAAAATTATTCGAGGAGCTCAATGGCCATAGCTATGCACTGGAATTCGACAGGCGACATGGTAACGATTATAAGTTTTATAACATTCCCGTTACTGAAGAGTTCAAGAAATTTATTGAAGATAACACCGGCTATAGAGAGGCTGATAAGAAGTCTTCGACGGATATAAGAATTCTTTGCGAGAAAATCTGCGGAGCTAATCTCAGTGTTGGATATCATTACGAACATACCCCCTTAGAGTATCTGAAATTTCATGAGTGGCAGAACACATTGAATGTAGCCAGGAAAATGCTTGAACCGGAGCAAAAAAGATTCAGTATTCAACCTGCTAATGAAGTTACAGACGAAAAATTACGATTAAGAAACATTTTCTATGACACCGCTGCTTTCTGTCGTGAAGAAGCTGTATTGATTGAAGCCGTGAAATTCAGTCTTGCAAA
This sequence comes from Synergistaceae bacterium, assembly GCA_017446645.1. Taxonomy (GTDB): domain Bacteria; phylum Synergistota; class Synergistia; order Synergistales; family Aminobacteriaceae; genus JAFUXM01. The sequence goes on from JAFSQO010000174.1 coordinate 1,811, forward strand.
CACTGAAGTTTATAGGAAGGACGATTACCCTGATTTACCGGTTATCCCTGATAAAGCCTGTACAGTGAGTGTTACGAAAGAAAGGACTTTTGAGTCAGCTATGCGTCTTCACCGAGAAGCTCAGGATAAGAAAATAGCTGTGTTGAATTTTGCAGCAGCGACAAGGCCCGGCGGAGGTGTCAAAAACGGA
>JAFSQO010000175.1 GCA_017446645.1 Synergistaceae bacterium
AATAACGGATTCTCGTCGGACCAGTTGAAATCGTTATCCGCAAAATTCTCAACGACTTTATTCAATGGCAGATAAATCCTCGCCTGAGTCCAGTATTTCAGGTAATCATAATCACCACCGAGTTTCACAGCCTGCTCTAAAAACGTATCCCAAACGAAGCCTTTAGAATATGGCGAATACTCATCGCGCTTGTCATAAGTAACTGCGAGTTCAACGGTCTGGTTATCGCCGTCCCAGTGTGTAAGGTCATCGATATAACCGGGTATAGCATTATGAACATCGCTGTACTCTGTGTGCTGATGTCTGAGGGTCAGGAACCAGCTCCAGCTGTCAGAGAATTTCTTGCCGACACCTGCAAAGACCTGCCAGCTCTTTTCGTCAAACTCGAACTGTCTGTTGCCACGTCTGTAATAATATCTGTCATCGTAAGTAAAATAACGCGCTCCGACTCTCCATGCATAGGTCTTAGTGTCCATATAGGGCGATGAAACAGTAGCCCAGTAAGAAGCCTCGTCACCCTCGTTGAAGCCTACCTCGAAGTTAATGCCGCGTCCGAATAAATTGCCGTCGCTGTAGGTCAAGCCTCCTGAGAGTCCGCTTTCACTTCCGTAGGCAACATTGACACCGATTGAGGCCGTACGCTTTTCTTTCACGGTTAAAATCAAGTCAACTATGCCGTCAGAGTCTTCAGGAATGTCGAAATTGACGTTCACGTCCTCGAAATATCCCAGTCCCTGAAGCCTGCTTAATTGATGCCTGAATTTCGTCGCATTGAAGATGTCGCCCTTCTTGAGCTTTATCTCTCGGCTGATGACATAAGTCTTTGTCTTCTTGTTGCCCTGAATAATTATGTTGTTAATCGTAGGCTCCAGAATAGTAACGTAAATATCTCCGCCCTGAATCTGAACGTCAGAGACTCGAACCATGACATAGCCGTCTTTATGGTATTTCTCCTGAATCCTGTCTAAATCATTGCGGAAGAATGCCCTGTTAAAGACAGTACCGACTTGTGAAAATACTTCGGTCATTAACTGCTCGGATTTGTAAATCGTGTTGCCTGAGAAGTTAATTGACTCTATTATAGGGTTCTCCTGAACGTTGAACATTACGGAAACTCCTCCGCCTTCGGGTCTGATGTCAACGTCAACATACGAGAAATAGCCCTGATTGTATATCTCTTCTATGTCTGCCTGAATCATGTCGCGGCTAAGGGGCTGGCCGACTTTTGTGTCCGCAACGTTGAGAATGTATTCGCTGGTAATCTGTGAATTTCCGGTAACTCCTACCGAAGTAATCTGGACTATATTAATGCCTGATTCTGACACTGACACCGGCACTGACTCAGACTCTGCATTAAAGTCATAGTCAGCAGCACTCGCCGGAGCAAGAAGCAGCAGCGAAAATAGTAATATAAATACTGGTATGAAAAACTTTTTCTGCCTCATGATTAAAAACTTTTCTCTCTCCTTCCTGAAATATTTACTTTATCTTTATGACTGAGCGTTATTCTGTGAAGCCAAATTAAAATCCTGAGCCTTTTGCCCTGTCTGCATCTGCATTAACGGGAAAACATGTTCAGTCTGCTCTGATTTATCTTTATCAGGATTCACATCTACAGGAGGAGCATTCATGTCTATCACAGTACCTTTGCCGTCTTTGTCTTCGCGGATTATTATAACGGGTTCAGCGAGGACTATCTTGCTTCTGTCATATTTAACAGCAGGTGCAGGGATTTCTCTCGAGATAGGCACGACTGCAAGCAGAATTATTAGCAGGGCAAGAAACGCGGGTCTCGAAAAAGCTATCAATGCCGACAAGAATTTATTTCGCCTGAAACTGCCGGGCCTGACTTTGTCCCAAACGTCCTGACGCAGAAATTCAAGATCAGCTCTGGCGCACTCTGCTTCCATGAGGGCACTTTCCATAGCTCCGGAACTATAGGATTTCTTTAATCTTTCAAGCCACTTGATTATTCCGGCAATCTGTCTATCGATTACGAGATGTCTCAAATATATTTACACTCCTTCAAAAATTAATGCGCTAGTGTGCCAACGCTCCGTCGAGGCCGAGCCATGTGCGTATTTTTGCGATTGCTGTACGTCTGAGCCGGTAGACATGACTCACGTCTAACTTCTTTTCGGCTGCAACGTCCTTCGGTTTCTTGCCCTCGAAGAATAGTGCTGACACAACTTCGGCTTCACGTCCCTCAAGTTTCGAGATGCTCTGAGCAACGTCAAGCCAATCGTCATTGCTGCTGTCGGGTTCACTGTGATCGTCTGCTATCTGCAGCCACTCATCGGGAACGGGTACAGGAGCCTTCTTTTCACTGCGCTCGAGCATGTTAATAATCTGTCCGTGAATTTTATGATAAGCATATGTAGAAAACTTGAACTCCCTATCAGGTTCAAATTTATCTACTGCCCTGATAAGTGCTAACATGCCTTCTTGAATAATGTCCTGCTTTAATTCAGGGTCGCTGATGTGAATTTTACCAGCAATCCAAAAGACCAATGGTCTATAGGCCACTATTAACTCTTCACGTGCGTCTATGTCTCCTTCTGTGCATAAACGCCACAAATTCTTCTCATGCTCTGGATCTAAACTCATAACTTTCACCCCATACAGGTAATTTTTCGCCGATACCTTTACCAAGCCCGGCTCTTATGTGTAAATCATCGTTGGCAAATACAAGACACGGCCTTCCGTGGCGCATTTCTACCCCGCTCATTGCGCAGTTAGAGACATCCATGTTCCAGACTTTATGAGGATTAAGCCCCGTAAAGACTGCATACAGTGCTCTCATTATGCCTCCGTGAGAGATTACGGCTATGCGTTTATAATTGCCATCTAAGAATATTTTCACAGCTCGCGACAATCTTGTATAAATTTTTTCCCAAGTCTCTGCTCCTTCCGGCGGATTAAAGAACGGGTCAGCCCTCCAGCGCGCAAATAAATCATGCTGTTCTTTCTCTAGTGCTGTGATTGATTGACCTTCCCAGCCGGCAAAATTTATTTCCTGAAGTTCATGCAAAATTACAGGCTCAAGATTATGACGCTTTGCAATTGCCCTAGCCGTGTACAATGCCCTGTCTAAAGGCGACGTGTAAATTATCTCAATAGGCCATGATGATAAACGTTCTGCAAGAGACTCCGCCTGCTGCTTCCCTGTATCTGTGAGCTTAACGTTTGTCCTGCCTTGAAATCTGTATTCTTTATTCCATTCTGTTTGACCGTGACGCGCAAATATCACCCGTCTGGGTTCTTGTCCTTCTTTTTCGTTATCCGGCAATGTTTCTCTAAGGCCTCCTTATGCATTATTATTTAATTTATTTATATTTACGTAATTTTATCGTTTAATTTTTCAGTAATTATAGCATGTAGAATCTGAATATGTGCTATTATTCCCTGTGAAAATTAATAAAGGGAGCATAAAATTTTGAATCAAGACTTAGGACTCAGACTCAGACTTAGACCAGAAGAGAGGGCTGCACTCTCACTAAGAGAATTATACGCTGATAAAGGCTGCTCGTTTTACAGGATGAGCAGATTTGAAGAGTATGACTTTTACGCAGACAAAAAGGACTTTCTGACATCACGAAATATTCTGACTTTCACGGACATTAACGGCAAACTCATGGCCCTTAGACCTGACGTTACTCTTTCGATTATAAAGCACGCAAGAGATTTACCCGGACAGGTCCAGAAGTTTTTCTATGACGAGAAGGTTTACAGGGTTCCCAGAAATTCCCAGACCTTTCACGAAATCTCACAGGCTGGTATAGAGTTTATTGGTTCACTCAGTGATAAAGATATTTGCGAGGTCATTGAGCTTGCTGTCGAGAGCCTTCACACAATATCAGAAGGCAGAAGGTGCGTCATAGACATTGCA
>JAFSQO010000176.1 GCA_017446645.1 Synergistaceae bacterium
CCCTCCCCATTCGCGTAGTTTGACTTAGTCTGAAGGCACGCTTCGACAGCATACAGGTGCCAATTATTGCAGAGTTTCTCGTTAAATGGGAATGATTTAAAGTGTTCGGTATATCCTCCGAAAAAACATTCGTCAACTGTGTCGCATTCCATGAGACCGCCTTCAACGCGCTTTGATCCGGCAAATCCTATCTCACCTGAGTGCTTCCAGACGTGTTTGATATTGGTAAACACACCTTCAGAGTCAAATCTCACACCAGCGACTCCCAATATATCATGAGTGTTAAGGCGTTTGAGATACGACAAGAATTTTTTCAGGGAGTCAGAATCCTGCAAAACTATATCCTGGTGCGAATATATAACGTACTTAGTCTTGACTTGATTTATTGCAGAATTATACGCTGCTGCACATGACGTGAAAGTTTTGTTGCCGCAGTTATTTATCCCGATAACTTCGCAGGGGATGCTTTGAGAGTTCACAGTTCCGACAAAATCATTGTACATTTTTTCGTTGTTGTAACAGCACACAATGCTAATTTCGTTCATGATGCAATATTTTTCTCTACTGCCGTAATTTATTCGTGACGAATAGCAGCAAATCAACCCTCCAGGAGAGATTATACACGCAAAAAAAAAATCCCCTGATGAAAATGAAAATTCACCAGGAGAAAATGCTTTACTCCAGTCCGTACTCCTTCAATAATTGCCTGTAACGCCTCTCAACTTCGTCAACCTTTGGCTCTTGTCTCTTTGGTGCAGGAGCATTCGGTCTTGGTATTGCTGTCTGAGGCACAGGAGCACTAACTTGCTGGGGAGCTGCTGCTGCTTCGCTCTTCTTGCTGCCTCCGCCTCCTCCGCCTGAAGACTCGCCGTCACTGTAGCTTCGTCTCGCTAAGTAAGAGTCATCCTGTTCAACAAGAAATAACCTCGGTCCTCTTGGGTCTCTGTCTGCTGCTGCGTAACTTCCTCCGTGAGTCGGACATGACGCTGTAGGCGATTTGCCCCTGGGGAAGAATAAAGGCACTGCCGGGCAACCTCCGCGAGCCAAGTAACCCGAAGTCCTGCATATAGATAATTTATCGACCTCAACCCACGAAGGAGGAGGAGCAAAATTTGCAGGGCAATTCATCTCTTGAACAGCAAACGTCATGAACTTCTTCCATACAGGAGCAGCCATAGTTCCTCCAAATGCACGCCGTCCCATTGTCTTGTGGTCATCGCGTCCGACATATACCGCAGTAGTAAGACCCGGTGCGCCTCCGACAAACCACGCGTCAATAAAGTCGTTGGAAGTTCCAGTCTTGCCGAAAATATTGTATTTCGGAATTGCCGCAGGTTTTCCAGTGCCTGCCCTTATCGTGTCCTGAAGCATTGAACGTATTGCGTAAGCCGTCTCGTGCCTCATTGCCTGAGATACTGCTGTCTCTCTGTGCTCTATAACATTGCCGTCCCTGTCTTTGATTTCGCGAATCATTAGGGGTACTATTCTCCTGCCGCCGTTATTAAAGCAATTGAACGCCGTAGCCATCTCAAGCGGTGTAAGACTTGCAGAACCTAATGCAACTGATAAGTCGCTGGGTAAATATTTCGTCTCGATACCCATGTTGCGAGCCATTCGTAAAATAGAGTCAGTGCCTATATAAGCTGCTACACGGACTGCTACTGTGTTTAGGGAGTTAGTCAAGGCCCTCTGAACCGTAACTTCACCGGAATAGCCTCCGCCTGAGTTATGAGGTGACCAGCCTTTGCCCTTTGCACCCTGTTTCTTGAAGGTTATAGGAGCGTCAAGGAAGTGATCGCTTGGCATTATGTCCTCTTCCATTGCTGCAGCGTAAACTATTGGCTTGAAGCTCGAACCCGGCTGCCTGAACGCCTGAGTCGCCCTGTTGAATTTGCTCTCTTTGAAATCCTTGCCCCCTACAAGTGCCAGAACTTCTCCGGTCTCTGACTCCAGACATACCAGAGCACCCATGACTGTCTTGTTGAGTCCTTGAATGGCTTCCCGTGCCTTATCCTGTAACTTAACGTCAAGGGTCGTGTAAATCTGCATTCCCCCTGAGTAGACTTCATCTTTTCCGTAACGCGGCAATAAGTCATTGAATAACAAGTGTGATACGAAATACGGTGCCCTGTTGAACTCTTCGATTTTGTTGACCCTGCTCCTGAATTCAAGCTCTTCGTTGTAGGCTGCCTGTCGCTGTTCACTCGTTATCCAGCCTAAAGTTTCCATTCGGGAGAGCACGTAATTCTGTCGGGCCTTTGCGTTGCTCAAGCTGCTTAATGGGTTATAGCGTCCGGGGTTAGCGATTAAGCCTGCTAATATTGCTGATTGTGCGAGATCCAAATCCTTTGCTGACTTGTCAAAATAAGTGCGTGCTGCTGTCTCTACTCCCCAAGCTCCGTGACCGAAGTTAATAGTATTAAGGTAGAGTTCGAGGATTTTGTCTTTTGAGAATAGTTTTTCGAGCCTCATTGCAATTATTATTTCTTTTGCTTTACGAGTGATGCTCTTTTCGTGTGACAAAAATAAATTTCTTGCAAGCTGCTGGGTGATAGTACTTGCTCCCTGAACTTTGCCTTTTTCGATTATGTCAGTGTATAACGCACGAAGTATAGAGCCTATTCTTATGCCTCCATGTTGATAGAATGCAGAGTCTTCTGCTGCAAGGACTGACCTTACGAGCCATGATGATACCTGATGAAGCTCAAGGGGAGTCCTGTTCTCTATGAATAATCGCGCGATGACTTCGCCGTTCCTGTCATACATGATAGACGGCAGGCTGCTCTTGGGATTTGCAAGTTCCAACATACTGGGCAGGTCTTCAGAGAGTTTCACGACGTACCAGGCGACTCCTGCACTGACTGCACCTGTAGCTAATAGAACTACAAGCAGAATGGTCATGAATAAAATTTTGAGGACAGAAAAACTCTTTTTCCTCTTTTTAGGCTTACTCTGAGGTTTGCGGGGAGCTTCTGTTCTTTCTGCCTTCTCTCGAATCTGCTGGGCTTCTGCACGTGCTTCGGCCTGTTTTCGAGCCTTGACTCTTGGGTGTGCTCCGAACAATACAGAGTCGGGGTCATTAGAATCTATGCTGTATCGAGGTCTTTTGTCACGCCGCGAATTATTAAATCGTTCGTCCATTTTAAAAATTTCCCTTCACAATGATATTTCACAATAATATATCACACGCGCTGAAAAATTCTTATTATTCCGCCCCTGCGTTCGCTGTGGGTATCGTGAAGGTTCCGGAGACTGAGCCATTTATATTCGCCGTAAGTTACTGTCAGGACGTTGATGTTGTGCTCGTCAATGATCTCATAACCTGCCAAAATGAACCAGTGCCAGAAAAAGTCTTCGAGTTCATGGTCATAGTGATTCAGCAACAAGAAGGGAACGGGGAAATTATTATCGATTTGAGTCATTATTGCATGTGAGAAATTTTCGTAGTCAACGCTTCCAGAGAGTCCTTCAAGTATCAACGAGTTATTATGAACGTCATGAAGATAGTCACTGAAACCGCAGATATAAGTCTCAAGAAAATCAATGCCGTGATAGCGGGGCGATAAATAGTGCTTCATGATGCGGGCAAACCTGACGAAATCCATGCGCGTTATATTGTCGCTCCAGAGCTTGTAGAGTGCCCTGAATTTTTCCTGCTTGGCCAGGTACATACAGACATCACAGGCCGTAACAGCTCCGCAGCCTCCCATGTTCATGTCCCATTCCGGCAGCCAGTCCTGATTGCCTCCCGGTGTGCCTTCGATTGTGAAGTAGTCAAGAATTTTTTTGTTAGTCATTAAGATTTATGCACTTCCTTTTGCATTAATTATATTATATTGCATTGTGTTCAAGATGTTCACTTGTTTAAGTATCGTGAGAAGTATCGTTTTTTCTCTGACAGGGTTAAATTTCTGGGTCTCAGGAACTGCCTTGAAACGTAGCAAGACGGGACTGTTCTCAATGAATCATTTACGATTCTGCCGTAAACATAACACCACTCACCGTCTGAAGGTCCTTCGAGGTCAACGAGCAGACAGTCTCCCCTTGATTGGCTTACTTGAAACAGGACTTTATCCTTCCCTAAATAGCCCTCGTTTTTACGGACATTGACTCTTTCGCCTCTAACTTCCGCGAAAAATAATTTTGCGTATAACTCAAATAGGAAATGCATTTTTGAAGTTGTGTGAGACCCCATAGCATAAAAACCGATTGAATTTATCGTGTTGTTTCGTACAGAGAAAAGAAGAATCCCTCTTGGTGCGTCCGAGTCTTCTTCCAGCTGGTAGACGTAATATATTTGCGAGGCTGCGTTTTGAGATACGTGTCTCCTGCCAAAGAACGCTTTCAGGTCATCGAGTGATGAGCCGACTTGTATTCCGTCTGCAAAAGTTAATGCGTCGCTGTCAGTCCAAAAATGCGAGATATAACTTTTTGACCAGGTTTTGTCATTGTACTTGCGAATCAAAACGTAATGGTCATCGTACCATGCTCTTTGATAGACCATTTCGTCACCGTCCATTTCGTCTTCAATAAATTCTCTGTCCTGAAAATTATATTCACCGCTCCAGCTGATTTGATTGGCTGCTTCGGTTATGGTTTTCTCGAAGATTTCAAAATTTCTTTCATGTGAAGCTGCAAAGACTTGGGAAACCAAAAGCAACAAGACTAATACTGCGAGATAAATTTTTGAACGCATTTTATTTTCCTCCTGAATGAATAACTTTTGCTGCTAATTATAATGCCATTTCATTCTAATTCGATATTCTCCCAGCCTTCGAGATCTTCCGGAGTAATTCCGAGTCGGCGATCCATTTCTTCCTGAGAGATGAGTTTAGACTTATCGAAATTTTTCCAGCGGTCTTCAGCAACAGAACGCAGCTTTATATCTTCGTAATCGTCCGACATCCTCATATAATCCTCCGGAGTCATCAAGATACACACGGCTGAATCATCGTCATCATTAACGACAAGTTTTGTCCCTGAGCGTCTGACCTCATCGAATAATTCATTAGCTCTGCCCTGATTGAACAGCGACAACGTTACTCATTAAATATTCACCTCTTTATTTTATGTTCGTATGATAACATACCGATTAAATTAACCTAACTCAGGAGGCTTTGTAAATCATGAAGAAATTTTTCGTAGCGTTATTAATTTGTCTGGTCATAACATCGTCAGCTTATTCTGAATCAAAAGAAGAATATGACCCTCAGCACACTATGCTTGCTCTCAACATGGCAATCGTCTCAGTCCACAAGATTCTCACAGCCGAAAACAGAGCCATACTTGAGCAGGAATACAACAACATCA
>JAFSQO010000177.1 GCA_017446645.1 Synergistaceae bacterium
AGGTCTTCGCTCCGAATCCATTCAGGAGTCAGGACGGCTTTGATACGTTGCTTCATAGCGGCGATATAGGCAAAAGATTACCTGACGGCAATATTCTTTATCTCAACCGGCAGGACTGGATGATAAAAATTAACGGCCAGCGCGTTGAACCCGGCGAAATCGAGGCAGAAATCCGCAGGCTTGATGACATTTCAGATGCAGCAGTAAAAGACTTCAAGGACAGCATAGGACAGACTTTTTTGACAGCTTACTATATTTCAGATTATGAGAAAAACGAACAGGACTTAAAGAAGGCCCTTCAGAAAGTTCTGCCGTCGTATATGATACCTTCAAGGTTTATGAGGCTTGAAAGTTTCCCCGTAAATGCAAACGGTAAACTTGACAGAAAAGCCCTGCCCCGTCCCAGTTTTGAAGAACGGATAAATAAATATATTGCTCCTGAAAATGAGACTCAGAAAATAATTACGGAAGCATTTGCAAAGATTCTTTCTGTTAAGCAGGTCGGCATTAACGATGACTTTTTCTCACTCGGAGGGGATTCAATCAAAGTTATAATGCTGCAGTCTGCTTTGAGAGAAAAAGGATTTAATATCTCTGCAGGAAATATCTTCGAGGCTCCGACACCTGCTAGACTTGCGGAAATTCTTAAAGTTCATGAAGAGTCAAACACTCTTGCTGATTATCGCGGACATTCTGCGGATTCGTGGCCGTTGACTCAGGCCCAAATGAGCATTTATCTTGACAGCCAAGCTGGAGACAAACAGACAGCTTATAATATTGCGTTCGGATTGTTCCTGCCTTCTGACATGAAGCCTGATTCAGAAAAATTGAAGTCTGCTGCTGAACTCGTATTAAATAAATATCCTGTACTCACTGCAAAAGTAACGCTTGAAGAAGAGAGTCCGTCTTTGATTCTTTCAGGTTCAAAAATTGCTGTAAGTGTTCAGGAAACAGAAATTATTAATCACTCGGATTTAGTCAGGCGAATCAATAAGCCGTTCAATCTTGAAACCGGCCCTCTTGTCAGAGCTGAAATATTCGTAACTCCTGAAGGGCTTTTGCTTGCAATCATAATTCATCACTTGGTTTGTGACGGAACTTCTGTATCAATTCTTGTTGAGAACATAGCAAACGAATATAACGGACTCCCTTCACATGAAGAGAAAATGAGCAATTTAACTCTGGCTCAATACGAATATGAACACAAATCCGGACATTCTGAAGACATGAGCGTATATAGAAAAATGCTGGATAAACTGGACGGCGAGACTTTAATAGACCCTGATGATGACCCGGCTTTGAAAGCAAACGCAGGGAAATCCGGAATTTATAAGACAACGCTTTTTGACGGACATGAAGAACTTGCAGGAATGATTACTCCCATACTTGCAAAAAATAATCTGACCGAAAGCAGCTTGTTCATGGGAGCATATGCTTATTTGCTGCACTTACTCAGCCAGCAGAAAAATATTTTATTCTTCGCAGGAGAAAACGGACGGCATGACCCTGTCTTACAAAATACGGTCGGCATGATGGTTCATAATATTCCAGTGTGTATGCAGATTGAAAGCAGCGAACACAGCACGGACTTCATGCGCAGGCTTCAGAATCAGTTTTATAATCTCGTAAGCCATGACGGAGCAGATTTCGCAAGCCTCTACAACGAATATAAAATCAAACCGGATTATTTCTTTGTCTATCAGGGTGAAATGCTTTCGGGCGTTACGATAGGAGGCAGATATATTCCCCTTGAACTCTATGACAGTGAAGAAGCTATGACCTCACTTACATTGCATGTTTTTAAGCAGAACACAGGAGATTACAGGCTCAGATTTGAATATTCGGCAGGTTTGTTCTCAGAAGATACGGTTAAACGCATTGCAGAAATATACATACAGATTATAGCAGGCTTGTGCAGGGACGACGAGCTGCGAAATATCCGCCTTGTTAATGACGGGACATTAACCGAAATGGACTCTTTCAACAGGACAGAAGCAGATTTTCCCGTTACAGATATTGTGTCGATGTTCAGGGAAGCCGTAAAAAAGTATCCTGACAATAACGCCGTAATTTTCGGAGATGAAATTCTTACTTACCGTGAAGTTGACGATATTTCAGAACGGATAGCCTGTTATATTTCTTCCATGAACATTGGAAAAGGTGAAGTTGTATCAATATTAATTCCGCGCTGTAATTACATGGTAACAGCCTCGCTTGGAGTATTGAAGTCCGGTGCAGCTTACCAGCCTTTAGACCCAACGTATCCTGCAGAACGTTTAAATTTCATGATGAAAGATGCTGATTGCAGGCTTCTTATTGCTGATGAGGCATTGCTCGAAAAAGTTTCGGATTATAAAGGCCCCGTTTTGCTCACTAAAGATATTCCGGGACTTAAAGATTCTGGGAAACTTGAGAAAAATCCGTCACC
>JAFSQO010000178.1 GCA_017446645.1 Synergistaceae bacterium
CCCTGTAGAGCCGCTTTTGGCTACAAGCTGGCCCTTTGCAACTTTGTCGCCCTTCTTGACCAGAATATCCTTCAGGTGAAAGAATGCAGTGATAACTCCGTTGCCAGAGTCTATATAGACGCTGCCCCCTGCGTAATAGTGAAAGCCGGTCAAGACGATAGTTCCTGCGAATGGTGCTGTAACGTTTGTGCCGTTTGCTGCCCTGAGATCTTCGCCGCTGTGAGGGGTTCTTGGGACACCGTTATAAATCCTGCGAAATCCGTAATGGCTCGTTGAAGTCATGCTCTTTAACGGCGGTTGAGGCGGAGTCGTCCATAATCTCGGAGTTGTCATAGTCCGTAAAGCTGCACCGACTAATTTTTGTTCGGCTCTTATTCTTGGCAGCTCTTTCTTAGGCGGGTTTACCATTTTGGAGCTTACCCTGAGATTCTCTTTAGGGTATTCTCTGGGCTTAATCGTTATAGTTCCTGATGCCTTGTATCTTTGTCCTGCCTGAGTGAACTCGAACAAGATTTTGTAGTCGCCCGGTTTAGTATTGCGAACGTCGGAGCCTAATAATCCATAGGAGATTCTGCCTGCTCCGCCATTTTCGACGTTGAGTGTGATAGCCCTGTCAAGCCAAGTTACTACCGGATTAGAGTAATCAGCTGTAGAAGTTATCGAGACAGCAAACGCCTGGCCTAAGTCCCATTGAGTAGGAAAATTTACCCATGATGAGGCGTAAGAATTCGTTACGCATGAGATTATGATGAATAAAGCGATTAAAAGTTTTTTGCGCAAAAATATCACTCCTGATTCAAAAATTTTATTAAACGGGAAATTATATCAGCAAGTTCGTGTGCAGATTTTTTCACGTTGTCCAAGACTTCCTGAGATGAGAGAATATGCTCCGGGTCAATTCCTGCAGCAGCGTTTGCAGCACAGGATAACGCACAGACCCTCATACCCATTGAATGAGCTATGATTACTTCAGGGACTGTAGACATTCCAGCCAAGTCTGCACCAAGTAAACCTGCCATTTTTACTTCAGCAGGAGTCTCAAAAGATGGTCCTGTGAATGCAGCATAGACACCTGATTTGAGGCCAAAACTTTCGAGAATAGCAAGAAATTTTTTATCATAAGCGTTTGTCATATCAGGAAATCTTTCGTTAAAGCGCGAATCATTAGGGCCGATTAGGGGATTCGTTCCCATTAAGTTAATGTGGTCACGAATTGCAATGACCTCGCCTAACCTGAAATTTTTATTTATTGCCCCAGAAGCATTCGTTGCAATGTATTCGCGAACCCCCAAGAGTCCCAGAACTCTGACGGGAAAAGTTATCGCCTTCATCGAGTAGCCTTCATAATAGTGCACTCGTCCCTGAAGCATGATCACGTCTCTGTCGTGAATCTTTCCTGCTATGATTTTTCCTTCATGTCCCGGAGCCGTTGAACTTGGCCAATATGGAATATTCACAGAGTCAATAATAATCTTGTCCGTGATGATTTGCTCTATTGCACCAAGTCCTGAACCTGAGACTATTGCAGTTATTGGCTGAGAGTGCAGGGATTGTTTTATGTAATCTGCTGCCTCATAAGCTGCATCATAATCATAACTATAATTTTTTGCTGTCATGAAATTTTCTTCTCCCTAAATTAATAATAATATAACGCTAATTCTAACATAATGACTTGAACATGTTAAAATTACAGGCAAGTTTATTTTATTTTTGTGAGAAGGGGGCATGGCAATCATGACCAGCGGCGATAAAGTTATTGACAGACTTGACAGGGGCGAATATCTTAGGGCAGATGTCTTTGACGCTAAGATGAATGCATTCATGGCTGAAATCAGGCTCGGCAATGAGCAGCTGCGTAATGAGTTACGTAATGAGTTCAACACAAAGTTTAATGCCCTTGATGCGAAAATCGAGACTTTAAGAAATGAACTCAGTGCAAAAATCGAAACTTTTAGAAACGAACTCAACACAAAAATCGAGACTTTAAGAAACGAACTCAATGCGAAAATCGAGACTTTAAGAAACGAACTCAATGCAAAAATCGAAAGCGTAAGAACAGAATTGCTTCTTAAAATTGAAGGTGTTAAGGAGGATTTCAACGCTAAGATTAATAATCTCGATCAAAAAATTGAAAGCGTAAACAATCAGCTTACAACAAGAATAGAGATACTCTCTACGCGAATAGACGGCCTTGAAGCCAGAATGACAGATTTACAGTATTCTGTGTCATGGCAGTTCTCCGTTGTTGCAGTTATCGTAGCTGTTATGGGAATTGTTTTGGGAGCTGTTATTGCATTCGCCCCGTCAATATGGGCATTCATTAAACGCATTCGTCATCCTGAATTATTACGCAGTGAACTCGAAACCCTAGTTAGTGAACAGGTCAGCAATGCCCTCGAAAAATACTTTAGTCACAAAACAAATATTGGAGGAAAATAAAATGTCACTCAAACAAGACAAAGCCGTAGAACTCAAGAATAGGACAGGAGACGCTCACTATAACTGCTGCCAGGCTGTAGCGTGTGTCTTTGCTGACGAAGCAGGACTTGACGAAGCTACACTCAGAAAACTGGGAGCATGTTTCGGACTCGGAATGGGCTGCACTGAAGCAACATGCGGGGCACTTTGCGGGGCTGAGATGATTCAGGGCTTAATGAAATTTCAGGGCAAACCCATACGACAGGACGCTGCAGAACTCTATAAAAAGTTCGTGAGTAAATGCGGTGCGTCAATCTGCAAGGAGATAAAGGGAAGCAACAACGGCGGGAAAATTTTATGCTCCTGCGATGACTGCGTGAGAAATGCCGTAGAGATTCTCGAAGAAATCATGTAATTAACGCTTCCTGTTACGTCCGGGCAATGGCTTGGCCGTAATCTTCTGCCATAACGAAATATACTGCTCATACAAGAATGCAGGGTAATCAATATCAAGCGGCGGCCTCTCCCATTTATACACGCCTGAACGACCTGATAAAGAACGCCTGATATTTGCCGGTGTGTCGTCATCGATTAAGATCACGCTGCCCTCTGCCCTTTGTGAATCAAGATAATCCCGGAAACCCGACATGTTACCCTTCTGCCATTCATTAAAATTATCTGAGCGGTTGACTTTACAGCCTGCTGCCTTCAACAAAACTCCCGCCGAGCCTGTTAAGTCGCAAATAGTTATATCCTTCAGGACTTGGCCGACTAAGACAGAACTTGATAATCTGGCCTGAAATTCCGCAAGCCTGCGCTGATAATACGGGTAATTCTGAACGTCCCATTCTGATAAAGCAGTCAGGACCCTCTGAGCAACAAATGGGATAACTGAGGGGTCATACAGGGCGTTATAATTCACTGGGAACGGGGCATATAAATATTTCACGCTGAAGTTGTCCTTGTTCTTGTCGTTAATCCCTGAATCTTCTGCATCGTCTTTATCAAGGGCAATGACTTTCGCACCTGAAGCAAGCTCTTTGAGTACCCGCCCCCTGTCTGAGATAACCAAATCGCCGTTCTTGTTCCAGATTTTTAACGGGGTAACGTTGACTTCAGCCCCTCCGATAAACGAAGCCAGCAGAGCCAGCCATGGATGAGTAACTGTAATGTTGATTTTCTCATCACAGAAGCCAGCCCTGCAGAAGAATAATATTAATAAAGCAGCGATGAACTTATTCGCCAAAACGTCCCCTCAAGTCCCGCAGGATTAAATCAGCCACCTTAGCCTCTGCGCCTTTACGGGTTCTGCCGCTCTCAACGTGTTCAAAGCCGCACATTCTGAGCCTTACTTCAAAGACAGGGGCATGTGAAGGGCCTTTAGTCGAGACAAGCTCATATTTGGGGAGGGGCATTCCGTGAGCCTGAAGCCACATCTGTAAATTTAACTTAGGGTCAGGGCCTGCGCCTTGTTCTTCTGAGTCACTCAGGAATAATTTTTTGATTACACGTTCAGCAGAGCCGACTCCGCCGTCAAGACAGACAGCACCGAGTAATGCTTCTAGTGCATTCCCGCAAATGGACTTTGGCAGCGCACCGGACTTCATAGCATGGCCGTGTAATAATAAATACGGAATTCGTAACGCTTCGGCTTTCCTGTAGAGTGATTCGCTCTTGACGATTTCAGCGCGCATTCGTGTCAATTCGCCCTCGTTAGCATCAGGATACATCTTGAATAAAGTCCTTGCCGTGATAAAGCTCAAGACAGAGTCGCCCATGAATTCGAGCCTCTCATTGTTATACGGCAGTCCATACTCATTTGCAAAAGATGAGTGACACAGGGCCTCTTCAAGCAGCATCTTGTCATCGAAAGTGTAGCCGAGTCCTTCTTCGAGAAAATTTATCTCGTGCTCGTCAAGCCTCTGCTTTCTCTTGAGGGCTTCTAAATCTAAATCAATTAATCCCATATCGCTCAAATGCCAAAACCCCGTTATGTCCGCCGAAGCCGAAGCTGTTGACTAATAATCTATCAACGTGCCTGTTGACTCCCTTACCGGTTGAGATAGTAATATCGCACTCAGGGTCCGGTGTCTCGTAGTTCAGTGTCGGATGAATGTAATCCTCCTCGATTGCCTGAAGGGACGCTATGACCTCAAGACCTCCGGCAGCTCCAAGACAATGACCGATCATTGATTTTGTTGATGTAACAGTGATATTTTTTGCATGTTCGCCGAAGACTTTATTAATCATTCCGGCTTCCATTTTGTCATTAAGGCCCGTTGAAGTTCCGTGAGCATTAATATAATCGACTTGATCTATATTCCAGCCTGCCATCTTCATAGCCTTGTGAGTCGCATAAGCCGCTCCCTTTGCTTCAGGGTCAGGTGCCGTGATATGTCCTGCATCGCATGAAGTCCCGTAGCCAGTGAACTCCGCGTAGATGTGTGCGCCTCTGGCAAGTGCGTGTTCGAGTTCCTCAAGCACTACGACACCTGCGCCCTCACCCATTACAAAACCGTCACGGTTCTTGTCAAACGGCTTGCTTGCGTGTTCCGGGTCATCGTTCTTGGTAGATAACGCCTTCATTGAGGCAAAACCTGCAATGCTTATAGTCCGTAATGCTGCCTCAGTGCCTCCTGAAATTATTACGTCAGCATCATCGCGGATAATTGCGTGATAGGCTTCTCCCATTGAGTGCAGGGACGTAGCACAAGCCGTAACTACGCATAAATTCGGGCCTTTAGCTCCCAGAACTATGGCGACGTAAGCTGTGCTCATATTACTAATCATCATGGGAATAAAGTAAGGACTGACACGACGCGAGCCTTTTTCTATCATGGTCCTGAAGTTGTTGAATGAAGTCTCTATGCCTCCCTGACCTGTGCCAATATAAACGCCTAATCTATAAGGGTCAATGCTTGTCAGGTCAAGCCCAGAGTCTTCTACTGCGAGCTTTGCTGCTGCTACTGCGAATTGGATTGCTCTGTCAGATCTTTTTGCTTCTTTGCCGGGCATATATTTTGAAGGGTCAAAATCTTTTATCTCTGCTCCGAACGTTACAGGGCAGTCACCCAAGTCAAAAGTTGTGATGCTGCTGATTCCGTTTTTGCCGTCTCTAAGTGCCTGCCAGTAATCTTTTTTCCCGAAAGCTATCGGACTTACAGGCCCAAGACCGGTAACAACTACTCTGCGTTTCTTTTCGCTCAAATTTTTTCACACTCCTGAATAAATAATTTATATACAAAACGGGGGCAGGACATATAAACAGACTCCTTACCCCCGGTAAACGGCTTTTGTGATGCAGCCTTCCTTAGTCTTCCACACCGATTTTATCAAGCGTGTAATTCATTGCCTCACCTACTGACGTAAGTTTTTCGGCATCCTCATCGGGGATCTCGATGTCAAATTCTTCTTCGATTCCCATTATAAGCTCTACTATATCAAGTGAGTCAGCTCCGAGATCCTCAACAAAGCTCTTCTCAGGGGTAACCTGGTCGGGTTCTACGTCAAGACGATCTGAAACGATAGAGACTAACTTTGCTAGTACTTCGTCTTTTTTCATGATTTACTTCACCTCCTTAAACGTTACGAAAAATTAATTATATACTAATTATGCTAAATTATTACGCTAATTTAGAACATTGTCATACCGCCGTCAACTTCGAGGACCTGACCGGTTATATAAGCACTTGCCTCACCTGCAAAGAATAATACTGCTTTAGCAACTTCCTCCGGGCTTCCGATTCTGCCTGCGGGAATGCTTTTCAGTATATCAGCTTTTATATCAGGCTTTAAGACTTCAGTCATGCTTGTCTCGATAAATCCCGGAGCAACAGCATTTACAGTGATGCCGCGTGAAGCATACTCTCTTGCTACTGACTTAGTGAAGCCTATTATACCTGCCTTAGAAGCTGCATAATTTGCCTGGCCTGCATTGCCTGTTAAGCCTACGACTGACGAAATATTAATAATCCTGCCGTATTTAGCCTTTGCCATGTCCCTGATAGCAGCATGAGTGCAATTATAGACTGAATTCAAATTTGCGTTAATAACTAGCTGCCACTCTTCGGGCTTCATTCTCATTAGTAAATTATCACGGGTTATGCCTGCATTGTTCACGAGAACGCTGACACTTTCGCCCATTGAACTCTTTATGGCCTTGAACATCTCCTCGACCTGAGAGTAATCTCCTGCATCTGCCTGGAATATCTCAGATTTTACACCGAGTGCCTTTATTTCATCACAGACTGATTTAGCAGAGTCGGGACTCCTGTTAAAGTTCACAGCTACGTCAAAATTATTTTTCGCGAGTTCCAGAGCTATTGCCCTGCCTATTCCCCGCGATGCTCCAGTAACTAGTGCCAGCATGTTATTTCACCTCCAGGGCTTCGCGAATCTTTTCAAGACTTTCGGGCGTTGAACCTGAGAAAATATTCATGCCCTTCTTGCAACGCTTAATTAAACCAGCGAGGACTTTACCGGGGCCAAGCTCGAAATACGTATTAATCTCTAACTCGTCAGCCATGTATAAGACACTTGCCTCCCATAAGACTGGGCTGAAGGTCTGGGCATAGAGACTCTCTCGAATCTCTTCGGGTTTTCTAACGGGTCTTGCACTTACATTAGT
Source organism: Synergistaceae bacterium (assembly GCA_017446645.1). Taxonomy (GTDB): domain Bacteria; phylum Synergistota; class Synergistia; order Synergistales; family Aminobacteriaceae; genus JAFUXM01. Next base: position 7,046 of record JAFSQO010000178.1, read on the forward strand.
GATAATATCATAACTTGCCTGATTCCACGAAATTTTATTGAATTCCAGCTTTAATTTCTCCGCTGCAGGTTTCATGAATTTGCTGTGAAAAGGCGCGCTGACACTGAGACGCTTTGCCTTGAATTTCTTAGCCTCTTCAACTGCCCTGTCAATATATTCGCTCAGTCCTGAAATTACGACCTGACCGGGGGCATTAAAGTTAGCCGGTTGAATCTCGCCGTTGGGTGCAACTCTCTCGCATAACTCTTTAACGTCGTCAGGGCTTGCTCCAAGTAACGCTGCCATTGAGCCTTTGCCTTCGGGGACAGCTTCCTGCATGAATTCTCCGCGATGCTGAACGAGTCTCACTGCATC
>JAFSQO010000179.1 GCA_017446645.1 Synergistaceae bacterium
AAATTCTCGAATTGACTCCAGCCGTAATCGAATTCATGATTGCCGGGAACTGCAACGTCATAGCCAAGATAATTCATTATCTCGATTATATAACGCCCCTGAGAGATTGCCCCTATCGTAGCTCCCTGAACAGCATCGCCTGCATCAACGAGGGTCACATAAGGCGAGAGTGCCTGCATCTGCTTTCGATACTGAGCAAGACCAGCGTAGCCTACAAAGTCATCGACTCCGCAGTGAACGTCATTAGTGTAGACGATAATAATGTCCTTCTCAGGAAGATTTACAGCAAGTGAGCATGATGGTACAAGCAACGCTGCAATGACTAGAATTAACGCTAAAAATTTACGCATTATAAAACCTCCAAACTTAACAGTGTTTAGTGAGTAAAATAGAATCACCAAACTTTATTATTATACTCTTAATGACCGTGAGGCTTCAAATCAAGCATTGCACTCTCGTAAATCAAGTCAGACCTCAACAATACAGCAAAGCAAATACTCAACGGGATAACAGCGAGCCATATGCTTTTCTCCTGAAGATGGCCGCTTGCAAAGGTCATGATGGCTCCCCCTGCAAAGAAGGCAATTATGATTTTAGCGTGCCTCCATGCTTTGACTCTTGCTTCATGTTCGAGTTCATGATGCCTGATTATACGCGCTATACTTATCCCGATCTGCCTGACATGATTCGTAACGAAAGTCGTAGCCATAGGGACTCCTTCAGCCTGCCTGAAAGTGTTGAACTGCATGGAACACAAGAAGCTGATTATTACCTGCACAACTTCATCGGGCCATGACAGGGGCATTAATCCCACCATTACAAGGCTAAATATCTCAATGCCTACTAAAAGGGTATCCCATCTGATAAAGTGAGCCTCTTTGACTTTCTCCGGCAAAATTTCAGATACTATAGTGCCGAGTACATATGCTATAAACGGGATAAAGTAATACAAGCCTTCAGAGAACCTGCCCTCACCGAAAGCTAATGACATCATTACTATATTTCCTGTCTGGGCATTAGAGAACTTCCCGCCCCGCAGATTATACGTGTAAAGCCCCATCATGCCTGCTGCTATAGTTAATAGCTCAAAGATATAATATCTCTCACAGGTCAAATAAAACTCCTTGTGAAGTTCGTTATGCAGCAAATTCTTATCCTTCATGTTCACGTTTAGCACACCCTTTCTTGAACGGACATATTTTGCAGTTATGGGTATTAGCCCCGTATTCAGTGCCTGCTCCTGATTCTGCGAAAGACAGGACTCGCTTCTTTATATCGTCAAAGCCGGAGCCTGAGATGGTCTTCTCGATGAATTCACACTCACGCAAGAATGCAATTACTGTATTAACACTTTCTGCACCCGTTAATTCATGAATTGCCAAGGCATAAAAGTCCAATTGTGAGTCATAAAGTCCCGCCGGAGTGTTCTTTATGGCCGTAATCTTGTAGTCAATGACTGTATTATCGCAAAGAGCATCGAATGCCCCTGCCATTGAAGTCTGAGCCTCAAGTCTGACTCTGAATCTCTCTTCGTGCTTAATTCCCTGAGCCTGAATTATTTTCCTGCCTTTATCGCTGTTTGCAAAGTTCATCAGCCATTCATGCAGTGCTTCTTTAGCTTTCTTGTCACGCCATACGCTTCTTAATGAACCGGGCAATAAGGCAAGGGTCTTTCTGTCAGTGAGCAAGTTCACCAGTTCTGACTCGTAATCGCCTGTTCTTGGCCAGCGTGCCAGAATCCAGTGAGCGAGGCTTCCCGTTCCTGCACCTCCTGTAAAATCATTATCGTCATTAAGAAATACCTCACGGTCCGGGTTTTCCCAAGTGAGATTAATCCCCTGACGATAGCGTCTTCTCCAGGCAAAGGGGCAGAACTCAAACAGGGCAAAGGAGCTTGCTGAAACCTGACGCAAAAGATTACGGGTCTTAACGAGGTTCACGGGCTGCAGGTCTTTATGAGAGCTGTCATCTTGCATTATGAACGAGTCAAAGTCATTTATCTCAACGACATATTCAGGACACGCATTTTTGTCATGTTCAAGCAAAATCTTAGTCCATGTATTATTATCAGGTAAGTTGTCCTTCTCTTTCACTAATCCGCAATAAATCAAACTGTCCTGGGCACGTGTAGCAGCTACGTAAAACAGTCTTGTCTCTTCTTCTGAGTCACCCTGCTCTGATAATAAAGCGTCCCAGTCTGAACCCTGAATGATTGGCTCTGACTCTGAATCTAACTCGTCAGGAATATCTTTGAAGACAATGCCTAACTCTTTTGACGGCCTAATATTTCCGCGAGTATTATTCTTCTTTGTCCTTGACTCAAAAATTACAGTTACGGGATATTCGAGACCCTTTGCTGAGTGTACGACTGATAATAACACTGCATTCTCGTCTTTGTCGTGCCATGAGGCTTCTTCGATTGAGTTAGCCTTTCTCCTGACAGCACGGCCTAACCAGTCAGCACAGGCAATTAAACCTGCTGTACCGGATTGCTGGAAATTCTCGGAGATATTTATTGCAAGGCGTAAGTTACGCAAGACCCTCAACCTGTCGGACTCTTTATAAGACTCCAGCCAACGCCTGTCCCTGTCGAAATACTCAAGCAGGGCTGCGGGACCTTCATGTTCGCCGATTAATGCAAGATATTCGAGTCGTGAATAAGCTTCCGGCAAAGATTGCTTTATCGCCTCAATCGCAGAGAGTGACTTGTTGAGCGACTCAAGACAGTTTATAGCCTCACTAAGTTTTACACCAGAGAAAGGGGACATCAGCCAGCCCATTACACTGAAGGAGTCATTGAAGCCGGCGGCAGCTCTGAGGGTGCAAATCACGTCATTGACCTCGCCTCGTGAAAAATAATCCGTGCTTTTGTCCTGAACTGAAGGGATATTGAATTTACTGAGGGCTTCTTCGAGTGTCTCGTAAATGCCTCGTGAACGTGATAGTATAGCAAAGTCCGAGAATTTCACGGGTCTTATTAACCTTTGCGATTTGTCCCAGACAGTTCGCCCTTCTTTGACCCATTGAGCGATATTCCTGGCTAAATTTTCCGCTAAGATTTTTCGTGCCTGCTTGGTGTCCTTGCCTCGTCTTACAAGAAAGATTTTAGTGTCAGGCATCGTCCCGGAGTCCCTCATTTCGTCAGCAATTGCAGAGGGCTTCAGGCTCTCGTATCTTAAGCCAGCCATTGAGTCAGAGCTTCCGAGTCCGTCTTTCCATATTGAGGCAAATAACCCATTGATATAACTGAGAAGTGATGCCCTTGTCCTGAAACTTGCGTCGAGTTCAACACGTGTGCCTGAATCCTGAGCGCGTTGAATTGTCCGGGCAAATAGAGCCGGTTCTGCATTCCTGAACTTGTAAATTGACTGCTTAGGGTCTCCTACTGCAAACAGACTGGTCTGCTCACCTACCAGTGACTCAATCATCTTGAACTGCAGGGGGTCAGTGTCCTGAAACTCGTCAACGAGAATATGAGAGAACTTGCGTTTGACTCCTCCTTCAACGATCGTGCGTTTTGCGTGTAAAATCATGTCAGAAAATGACAGCAGGCCCCTTTTTCGCTTCATTGTGTCCCAGATTGCCCAAGATACAGCGCAGAACTTGAGCAAGATACTTCTCATTTCCCTTTCTGAATCAGAAAAATTTGCGTTACTGTCAAAGACTTTAGCCAAGTTTATGAATATCTCACGGCGTGTCTTTTTCCATTCGCTGAGTGTCCCCCCCAGTGAGTTTTTCAGTGCAGTGAAGGCAGCTCCCCGACCGTTTGAGAGTCCATCGCCATCCATTATGTAGAGATAAAAATATTTTAATGCGTTATCATCGTTAATGTCATGAGAGTGCAGCCAATTCAGTATGCCGACCAGATTCATTTGCTTTGCAGTCAGGGCCTTTTTTGAGTCTGAGGCAGGAATGATTACACGGCTCCAGATTTTCCAGACTTCCTGAAGTTCAGAACGAATTATATTTTTCACTTGAGGCCATGCTTTATTGATTAATTCATCGTTTTCTGACCATTCGAGCATATTCTCCCAAGAGTAACCCGAAGATGCATGAATTTCTGCGCTAAATCTCGCTAAGTTGCTTAGTGCCTCTGCCTTCCATTTGTTTACTGCCCTGCCTAGATTTATATCTTTATCGAGTGAACCTGCCAAGTCTTGAATGCTTTTCTCGCAATATGCCTTGGCAAGTCTCTTCATCTCTGCGAATTCTACTGCGCTCTTGAGGCTGTCCCAGAAATCCTGCTCCTGCTGTGCTGAAATTACAGAAGCCCGCGGGTCAATATCGAGTGAAAGCCCTGACTCCCTGAGTAATCTTGCAGCGAAAGAATGAATCGTAGAGATCCATGAGTCAGCAAATCCGTCTGTCAGTTCCCTGAGCCTTTCTTTGTCCTTAAAGCCCTTAGTTGAATCCCTGAGTCTGCCCTCGATCCTCTGCTTCATTTCAGCTGCTGCAGCCTCTGTATAAGTGAGGGTGAGAATGTCACGGGGCAATAAATCATCATAATCAACCAGGAGTCTGGCGTAACGGTTCGACAGCACCCAAGTCTTTCCTGTTCCTGCACCTGCTCCGACTGTTATGATTTTGTCGTCAGTCATTATGGCTTTTCGTTGGCCTTCAGGGGTTTCAGGTGAGAGTAAAAATTTTTCTTTTTCGGACAAGTTCATTCATTCCTCCTTTATAGTGGTATTATAAACGCATAAAAAAAGCTGACAGGGCGTGAATTCCTGCCAGCGTAATTTCTATCTGTTGAATCTTCTCTAAATCTTACTGAGAGATTGCACCTACGGGACATGTTGATACGCAGCTTCCGCACTCTACGCAAGTACCCGCGTCAACTTTTGCTTTTCCGCCGTCAACGGAGATTGCTGAAACCGGGCACGCTGATACACATGACTCGCAACCTACGCATGAATCCTGATTAACTACTGCTTTTGCCATAATGATTACCTCCTGTATATTCTTGTTGTTGAATCGTTCTATGTCTTGAGACCCCTCAATGTCTCTTAACGTTTAAAAATTATATCACATTCTGCGAATTGCTACACTGTTTGCGTGACCAGTGAGGCCCTCGGAATTTGCGAACTTCTCAATGTCATCACTGGCCTTACTGAGAGCCTGCCGGGTGTAATAGATATACTGGGATTTCTTTACAAAGTCATCGACCGATAAAGGACTCGAAAACCTTGCTGTCCCCATAGTAGGCAAAGTGTGATTTGGCCCTGCGTAGTAGTCGCCTAATGCTTCTGGGGAATTTCTGCCTAGAAATACGCTTCCTGCATTGCGAATCCTTGTGAGCCACTCAAATGGATTCTGCGTGCATATTTCCAGATGTTCAGGGGCGATTTCATTTGCGAGGTCTATTGCCTGAGTCAAGTCATCGACCAAGATTATTGCTCCGTTATCGTTTATGGAGGCATTTGCAATCTCGTATCTTGCCAATTTCGGTAATTGAGCCTCAATTTCATCGCTGACTTTTTGTGCGAATGCTTCAGAGTCAGTGATCAACATTGCGCTTGCGAGTTTGTCATGTTCTGACTGAGCTAACATGTCCGCTGCCAGATGAGCCGGATTGTTGTCGGAGTCTGCAATTATGAGGATTTCGCTTGGCCCTGCAATCATGTCAATAGCAACCTGACCGAAGACCTGACGTTTTGCTTCAGCTACGAAGACGTTGCCCGGACCTACTATCTTG
>JAFSQO010000180.1 GCA_017446645.1 Synergistaceae bacterium
CAGGGTGCTATCATATTTCGCGCTTACACTCTTAGCTTAGAGTATTGCTTACTGGATTGAGCTTTATTCCAGGCTAGGCCAGATTTATTAAGGAGGAAATATTATGATCCAGAAAGAAAAGAAGCACCAGGTTATCGACGAGTACAAGACTCACGAGAAGGACACAGGTTCACCCGAAGTCCAGGTCGCAATTTTAACCGAAAGAATCCGCGAACTCACCGAGCACTTGAAGGTTCACAAAAAAGATTTTCACTCAAGGCGCGGTCTTCTCAAAATGGTAGGTTCAAGGCGCAGACTGTTACGCTACTTGATGAACAAGGACTTTAACCGTTATCGTTCGTTAATCGAGCGTCTTGGCCTGAGACACTAAGGAGGATTAATCATGAAGAAAAATATTCACCCTGAGTATCAGGAATGCAAAGTTACATGCGCTTGCGGGAACACTTTTACAACACGTTCCACGCTTAAAGAGATAAGAGTCGGAGTCTGTTCGGCGTGCCACCCGTTCTATTCAGGCAAGAAGGGCAGAGTCTTAACCGAAGCAGGCCGCTTGGAGAAGTTCCAGAAGAAGTATCAGGGCATCAACTACGGCCAGAAGACAGACGTTTAAATTTCATGAATTTGTCGGGGGCTGTAAGGCTCCCGTTTTTATTATGAACGTAAGATTGTTGGCACACACTCCTAACCCTGACGCAGTTGTCGCTGCAAGTGCAAGAATATGTTACAGCGATATAACTTCAGGTGAGCTATTAAAGGGAGAAGAAGAGAAATTATCGGGCAAACTAATCGCAAATTTATTCACGAGCGGTCATCTCTCAACGTTTGAGCACGTCAGCTTCACATTTGGGATCGATGGCTTGAGCCGTGTTGCCTCTCATCAGTTAGTGCGTCACAGAATCGCCAGCTTCAGCCAGCAGAGTCAGCGTTATGTCAAGATGGACGATGATGTTGTTGTCCCTCCGTCAGTTCAGGCTAATCCCGAAGCATTAAGAATTTTTCAGGAACAGGCCGAGTCAGCTCATAATGCTTATAAAGTCCTGACTGAGATGGGAATTCCTAAAGAGGACGCTAGATTTATTTTGCCTCATGGACACGCTACGAATCTTGTGATGAGCATGAATGCAAGGGAGCTTCATCACTTTTTCAGGTTAAGACTCTGCAGGCGTGCTCAGTGGGAGATTCACGAATTAGCAAGACAAATGCTGATTCTTGTCCGAGAGAAAGCTCCGGTGTTATTCGCAAAGGCCGGGCCAAGCTGCATATTTGGAAAGTGCGAAGAGGCTAAATCATGCAATCAGCCTTACAAAGATATGGAGGATTTACTACTTGATTAAAAGATTAAATATGTTGTTAATGCTTGCGGTGAATTTATTCACAATGCAGGCCGAGTCTGACTTCAAAAAAATCCCCGTTGGAGGTCAGGCAGTCATAGAAGGAGTCTTAATGAAGGGCAAAAACTTATGGGGACTCGCAGTGAGACGACCAGCAGGTGATATTTTTCACGAGAACTGGCCTCACAGCTCAAGGACTCAGAGAATGCCCTACAAGCTGCCTTTAGTTCGCGGAGTTGTTACGATGTGCGAGATGATGGCTACAGGCTTCAAAGCACTTTCTCGTTCAGCAGAAGTTGCCCTTGAAGAGAGTCAGGAGAAATTAACGTTTAAAGATATTTTGCTCTCGATAGCCATTGCGATTTTTGCGGTCGGAGGACTCTTCATTGCCTTGCCGTTGTGGC
>JAFSQO010000181.1 GCA_017446645.1 Synergistaceae bacterium
ATTAACAGCTCTTCAGCTGCAAGGGTCTCGTACTCAAGATCAGCATTTAATTCATATGGCTTGCTATAGAACGCTAAATCTATGTCGCCGTTCACGAGTCTCTTATCGATTACTGCGCTGGTTCCCTCGAAAATATTGACTTTTACGTTCGGATATTTCGCATTGAATGCAGGCAGAGTCTTCGGCAGCATAAACGTACACCGGACATTAGGCAGACCGATATTCAACACTCCGACTTCACGCTTGATTATATCGTCAAGTTCTGAGTCAAGATTTGCCTTCATTTCGAGAATCTGTCTCGCGTAAAATAAATATCTTTTTCCCGCATAAGTAGGCTTGTATTTGCGTTCGCTCCTGTCAAAAAGTTTCAGCCCCGTCTCCTTCTCCAAATTCCTGATTACTTGACTCAGTGAAGGCTGGCTGACGTGTAACTCTTCGGCTGCCCTGGTCATATTCTCCTGCTTGGCTATGCAAATAAAGTACGTAAGGTCTCTAAAGTCCATTATTCTCACTCCTGAGCTATATTATAGGCAAATTTTATAGACGCTATAATTTTTTGGTATTTTTAATTATAAAACAATCATGATAATCTTTGCACATCAACAAAAAATTCCAGGCAATAAAATTTTTATACGGAGGCTAACACAATGTCAGACAGCAAAAAGAAGCTGCCGGTTACTATAATGCGCGGCGGCACAAGTAAAGGAGTCTATATTCTCGAGGACGATTTACCAGCTGACCATGACGAATGGGAGAAATTATTACTCAGGCTCATGGGCAGCCCGGACGCAAAACAGATTGACGGACTCGGAGGCTCTTACTCAGTCACAAGCAAAGTCGCTATCATCAAGAAATCCGATAACCCGGAAGCAGACGTTGATTACACGTTCGCTCAGGTCTCTGTCGATAAGCCGTTAGTCAGCTACAAGGGCAACTGCGGAAATATTTCATCAGGAGTCGGGCCGTTCGCTATCGAGAAGGGACTCGTCAAGGCTCAGGACGGAGTCACCAGCGTAAGAATCTATAACACTAACACTAAAAAAATAATCATCGCTGATGTTCAGACCCCAAACGGTGAAGTCGCCTATTCAGGAGATTTTGCAATAGCAGGAGTTCCCGGCACTGCTTCACCAGTCAAATTAAAGTTCGTCAGACCTTCAGGCACACTCGGCAAGGGCTTATTACCAACCGGAAATGTCATAGATACCCTTGATGTCCCGAATTTCGGTGCTGTTCAGGTTTCGATTGTTGACGCTGCAAACCCGTTAGTGTTCGTTAAGGCGAAAGATTTAGGCTTAACCGGTAAAGAACTCCCCGATGAATTAAACGCAAATCCCGAAATGTTAGACCTGCTCGAAAAAGTCAGGGGGCTCGCAGCTGTAAAACTTGGCCTCATCGATGACTACACAAAATCAGCATGGGAGACTCCAGGAATTCCCAAAATGACCTTTGTAGCTGAAGCAGAAGATTATACGACTTCTGACGGAAAAGAAATAGCACGCGAAAATATTGATTTACTCTCACGCATGATGTCAATGCAGAAGCCTCACCCTTCATATGCAATGACCGGAGCAATGTGCACGGCTGCTGCTGCTGTTACACCCGGAAGCGTTGTCAATCAGGTATTGGCCAAGAATGCGGATACCCAGTTCATCAGGATCGGCCACCCGGCAGGTATTCTTGAGTGCGGAGCGGACTTCAGGCTCGAAGACGGCAGCAACGTCCCGGAAATCGATGACACTTTCGGATTCAGGACAGCGAACTTGCTCATGGAAGGCATCGCAACAATCAGGCTCTAAAAATTTTTTTACAGGAGGAAAATTTAATCATGTTACAGGAATACTTGCCTATAATATCGCTTCTTGTTCTCGCAGTCGTCGTTGCAATAGGCTTCATCAAGAAAATTAATCTGGGCTTCTTTGCACTGGGTGCTGCTGTCGTACTCGGCACTGTCGGAGGCATGAAGGCTTCACAAATCACTGTGGGCTTCAGTTCGTCAATGTTCGTTACACTTG
>JAFSQO010000182.1 GCA_017446645.1 Synergistaceae bacterium
AGGGACGGAATGACCCCTGAAGATTACGTTAGAAGTTTAAGAGACTATGACCGTGAAGAAATCATTCTTTGATACATCAATTTTCATTTACGCACTTGAAAATAATTCAGAAACAGCGAGAAACTTATTTCAGCATGCTATTACTGAGGGGACAGCAGGTACATCAACCATAACATTAATGGAATACGCAACAGGCTGTCTAAAACATAACAGACCTGATATTCTTGATAACTTCCGGCGTTTTCTGAAGGCTCTAAGGTTTGAAGTAGTCCCTGTTAATGATGCTATTGCTTTCAAGGCTGCTGAAATACGAAGTCAGTATGAATTCTTCAAGCAAATGGACGCGTTACAGATAGCAGCAGCTATTGTTTCAGGAGCGAATGTATTTTACACAAATGATAAGCAGCTTTTGCAATTTCAGGAAATAGCAGTTGTACGTCCGCAGTAATGCAGAAATAAAAAAGGGCAGAGACGAATTTTTTTGCTCATCCCTGCCCATGAAAAAATTATTTTTACTTTCTTTACTTCATGTTACTTCATGAGCCGTACTCTTTGACCTTCCCTTAAGAGATGAGCACCGGCCGCCGCAATAATATCTCCGTCTCTTAAATCTTTGCCGGAAATTTCGATATAGCCGTTATTATGCGGAAGTCCTGCTATTACTGGTATACGGTGAACGATATTATTCTCGCACCGCCACACGAAATTCTCGCTCATTCCTGCGTCATTGATTAACGATGCTGAAGGCACAAGAAATGATGAACTCTCTGAATTATTGCCGTGCGCTTCAACTTGAACTGTTGCTGACATTCCCGGAAGGAGTGCCAGATTATCCTGTCTGGGCATTACCGCCGTTATCGGGAACGTGTTAGTATTCCTGTCCGCCTGCAGAACTATCTCCTTAACAGTAAGTGGAAATACACGGTCAGGTATTGCGTCAAACTTTGCGGTTATTTTATCAGGCCATGCATCAGCCTTTGAGGCCCAGATCACGTCATTATCAGGGACATTAAAGACTATTTCCATCATTGATATATCCTGAAGTGAGAATATCGTCTGCTTTGCTGTTACGTCCTGGAAATTTTCAACCATTCTGTCAACAATTACGCCGTCAAACGGTGCTCTCAGTTCCGTATCTCTGAGTGAATCCCTGACTGTAGCCGTTGCTGCTGCGGCCGCGTCAAGTGCTGATTTGGCTACTTCCATTTGAGTCTTGTACGTATCATATGTTGCTTTGGGGATAGCTCCGCCCTTGTAGAGATTCTCATAGCGTCTGAAATTCGCCTGCGCATCGTTATACTGGGATTTTGCTTGTGCCTCATTGCTTCTTGCCTGCTTTAATCTCGTCTGATAGTCTCTTGGGTCTAACGTTGCAAGCAATGTGCCTCTCTTTACACTCGCTCCCTTGTCTACTCTTACTGTGTTTAACGGTCCTGATACCCTGAATGACAGATCTACGCGTTTTCCCCCCTGAAGTGTTCCGTAGTAATTCCAGACTCCGCCCTGCCCGCTGTTGTGAATCGTTACGGTCTTAACAG
>JAFSQO010000183.1 GCA_017446645.1 Synergistaceae bacterium
AGATCACCGGGTATTAACGGGATTATCGAGGGGTACACGAAATAAATCGACGGCTGGCGGCGTTTGACAGCAAGAAACTCAGCGTAGAGTGCAGCCACTGAAGCAGAGAGCGTCATGAACAGAAGCCTGTTAATCACTGAACCTGACAGCAAGATCAAGGCTATTCGTGTCAGAAGCCCCCCCAAACCTGCAAGCCATAAATCTTTGACGGGAATGTTGAAGACTACGGCAAAACCAGTTGACGCAATGAACGACAGAACCGACAGCAAAAACGGGTTTGTAAACGAATCCGGGACCCTCAGCAGCGAGTAACCCTTGAAGATCACGAGGGCCAAGTAAATACCCATTCCAAGTGCCATAGTTTCCACGAATATCTTTAACATCTGAAGTATCCCGTTAATCTCCTGACCGCATAATAGATTACGCATTGCATTCACTAGGGGAATTCCGGGAATCACGATCATCGAGACCGTGATAAGCACGACAGCTAAATTATTTCCCAAGTCCGCGTACATGAACAGAGTAGCAAATGACGCAGCTATGAACATAGTTAGAATATTTATGACTATACGGTCAAGACCTGTCCTCTCAGATATGGCCATCATGTAGTGCATCAGGACAGTAACACCTGTAACAGGGATTAGATCAAGAAAACCGCCTCCGAACATGAAGCAAAGACAGGACATAGCCAGAATTCGCCCTAAGAGTATTATTATGTCGCTGTAAGACTGGACGCTGCAGGCACGTTCCAACATCTGGGCAAGTACTTTAGTGGCCGGGGTAATCTCTGCGACCTTGTAAGATAGCTGATTGAGGCTCTTGAGGCGTTCGAGGTTGATACCTGCCGGGGGTATTGAAGCCTGCCGTGATGCGTAATTGCCGTATTTGTCTGATGCACTCAGCGATATATGGGTACTGAGCAGGAATATGCTGACATCATGAAGATTATAGGCCCTGCATATTATATTCACAGCAAGCTGGACACGTTCGAGGTTTGCCCCGCTGACTATCATTTGACGGCTTAAGTTGACGCAAAAGCTGACGATTTCAGCAACGTTAATGTTTTTGTTTTCCTGCATTAAATTAACTCCTTTTCTTTCTATGACACATTGATACGTGAATATTATCAGACGCGTAATATCTCCACGGCAAGTTAATATACTCTTCGGCGTAGTCTATATTGATTCTCGGTGAAGTCATAACGTCAAGTCTTATGTTGTCATCGAGTATATAAAGTCTCTCACCGCATAAGTCTTGGCCGTAAGACTGCATATTAATCCCCAGGGCAGCGCATAATTTCCCCGGTCCACTGCACAGGTTAATCACGTTTTGAGTTCCCCTTCTGGCCTTCATGAGGTCAATGCCTTCAAGCGGCTCAAGTGCACGGACTAAGACGGCTTCAGGTTTCAATGCTTCATTGACAGTAACGTTGAAGCAGTAATACATACCGTAAATCATGTAGACGTAAGCAAAGCCCCCATCTCTGAACTGTATCTCAGTGCGTGAAGTACGTTTATTATTATACGTGTGAGCAGCCTTATCATCCGGGCCTCTGTATGCCTCTGTCTCGACGATGATTCCGGAAGCCAGTCCCTCCGGAGTGTCGTGAACTAAGATTTTGCCGATTAACTCATGTGCAATAATATTCACGTCATCAAGATAAAATTTTCTCTCAAGTTTTTTCATGCTAATAATTATAATATAGCAAATAATATCAGGCATTATTGAAAGATCGGAGATGACGATATGAACTCATTCATAGAATTTGCAGCACGTTCTGAAACCGGCAAAGTACGAGACAACAACGAAGATAATTTATTCTGCAACGGTATACTCAGGACTTCTGAGAGACTCAACGAACCATTTTTCTTGTCAGGGGTAACTCAAGCTCCCTGCGTCTTTGCAGTATGTGACGGCATGGGGGGCGAGGCTTGCGGAGAAATTGCCTCAATGACTGCGATAGAGACCCTTAACGAACACTTTGAGGCGATAAAGACTGCGATACCCTGTGAAAACTTTGCTGTAAATGATTACGTGAGTGACGCTGCAAAGAGATTAACGGACATAATGAAGGCTCAAAGCATCAAGACGGGTACGACACTCGCACTTGTTGCAGTGAGCGACAGTGGTTTCAACGCGTATAATCTGGGGGATTCGAGAATCTACAGGTTCAGCAATAAAAGATTAATCCGCATAACAGACGACCATACAGTATATGAAGAGAATCTCAGAATGGGACTGAAACCGCGCCCTTACGAGAGGAATGTATTGACTCAGTGTCTTGGGATTTATGACGATGCACTGAACATTAAGCCGGATATTTACGGGCCTTTTGATGTGAGCGAGAATCAGGGGATATTGCTTTGCTCTGACGGGTTGACGGACATGCTGACATACCGGGAAATCTCAGATACAATAAACAATTCCGGCTCACCTGCTGAAATCGTGAACGCCCTTGTTGACGCTGCGTTAAATAACGGCGGACGTGACAACGTAACATGCATATTCGTTAAATTAGCTATTGCCTAACAATTCGTAGATTTGGTAAACTTGTATGACTTCAAAATATATATTAATATCAGAAAGGAAGTTATTGTTACATGAAGAAATTTTTGTTTGCTTTAACCCTTGTTGCAGCCGTTGCCTCAGCCTCATTTGCTGCCCCTGAGCTGACGTTGATAATCGCCTCGAACGCTACGGACCTTGCTAACCCCTACAGTCATGGTCTTGACAAGTTCAAAGAGGTTGCCGAGCAGGTTTCAGGCGGAAAAATCGCTGTCACAGTCCA
>JAFSQO010000184.1 GCA_017446645.1 Synergistaceae bacterium
CTTTTTCCGGGAGTCAATATCCTTGAGGGTCTTGCGTTATCATTCCCTGAAAATTTTTGCCTGCGCATTAAAATTCCAGTTTGCAGCAAGAATAACTCTTCAAAGGCTAATCTGTTTCTTGCCCGTATATAAGTCATGTTGTCTTTAGGATTATGAAGGGTAAGCAATGCCTCATGATTCGACATCATACCGAAACGTTTTAAAATTTCTTGGGGCAGGAATTCTTTCACGCATTTTTCTGAGTAATTTTCGAGCACTGAACGTATTATTCCCCTGATAACAGTTTGCTTTATCTCGGAATTTGCAGGATAAACAGGTATGATTTTCCCGATTATGCGCACAGAATCCAGCGGCTTTATTATCTGGAACTCAGGATTAACGAATTCATTCACGAAATATTTATTCTCAACAGGACCAGATAGTGCTATAGTCATTCCCTCGTGCACAAAAAATTTATCGCTGAACCAGACGGCTTTTGCTGTTCCTGTATTATCCTTTAAAGTTGCCTCAGTGCGTCCTGATTTAATTAATATATTATCGATTTTAGCGATTACGTTATTGATTTTTCCGGGCACCAGATTACTCAGGGTGTTAATAAACCTTCTGTCATCGTAGCGTCTTGGTAATAAAAATAATAAATCCTCAAGCGTAGAGACTCCAAGTTTTGCGAGAGCTGCTGCCCTTCGTGAGCCTATACCCTTGAGAATTTCGACAGGTGAACTTAATCTTACGGCTTCATAATTTTTACTGCTCTTGGTTTTCATTCAGGAGATTTTTCTCAGGATTTTCAGAGTCATCAACTCCAGAGCCAGAGTCAGATTCAGAACTAGAGTCAGAGTCAGAGCCGGAATCATGAACATGAACAGAAAATAACGATGAAGGCGTGTAAGTATCTTCAGTAACGATTGCTGCCTTGTTGTCGTTGTTGTAATCGTAATCTTCGCCTGTCTCTGCGTCAATCTCCTGTTGAGCTTTATCTATGATTTCACCAAAGTCAAATAAAAGTGCCGCTATATTCTTAATTAACTGCTTTTTCTGGTGGCACAAATATTTTATGCGTTCTTCGTATTGAGCAGCTTCCTGTTTTGCATCAGCGACTAACTTTCTTGCTTCTGACCTTGCTTCGGCGAGAATATCATCGGCCCTTGCGTCTGCATCGCGTCTTCTTGACTCAAGTTCCTGCTCAATGCTTGCACGGCTTTGTTCAGCTTTAGCCCTTCTGTCTTGTGAAGCCTGGATAATATCGTCAGCATTATTCTTTGCCTTCATGATTATCTCACTGGCTTTGCGTTCGGCTTCGTTGATCTTTTCCTGATAACTGCTTTCTGCATCAGCCAGTTTCTTCTCGGCTTCGGCCTGGGCATCTGCAATAATTTTCTCGGTGTCAGTCTTTGCCTTGTCCTCCATGTCCTGAGCAGCTTTGCGTGCCAAAATCAGAGCGTCTTTTATAGCGTCATCCATGGCCTCTTTTTTCTTGACGTAGCTTTCAAGTTCCTGAATTCTGGCCTCTTTCTCGTCAAGCTGGACGGCGTATGCTTCAAGATCATCTGCGACCTGATTCAAAAAATCCTCGACTTCAGGGATAGAATAACCGCCGAATTTTGCCTTCTTGAATTCTTTGACTTCAACATCTTTTGCAGTAAGTAAATCGCTCATTATTCGTCATTCCCCTCGATTGGCCATACTTCAAACATTTCGGATCTGGGTGCAACAAGATACTGCGAAGGCTCTATAGGTATAAGAACCCCGTTGCGGGCAAAGGCTACTCCTCCCATAAAGGTAATAAAATCCTTGCCACCTGCCTGTTCAAATTCTATCTGAGTCAATTCGTGAAGGTCAATCAATATCATTGCCCCGTTGTTAAATGCCTCACGGAGCTTTATTTTATCGCTGTCCGAAGCTATGCCGTTGAATAATATTAATTTCCCGTTCCCTGCAGATGCCCCTGAAGAAGAGCCTGAACGCGAACTGCCTTCCCTGCGCTGTCTGGACGGTTTACGCCTTTCTCTTTCTTCTGTCTGGTAGTCCTCATTCTCGTCGTAATCGTCTTCTTCACTGTCAAACCCAAAGATTTTCATCAGGTTCAATAGTACCGCCTCCTAAATATTTTTGTAGACCCTTGGCCCAAATAACAGTGTACCTATTCTGACCATAGTGCTGCCTTCAAGTATGGCAAGCTCAAAGTCATCGCTCATTCCCATTGACAAGACAGGAAGGGCAAGACCTGTAGAAGTCCTCGCACCCTCAGCAAGCCCGCGTAACTCTGCAAATGACCGTCTGATTTCGCTTTGATTCTCAGTCAAAGGGCCGACTGTCATGAAGCCTTCAAGCCTCAAATTTTCGAGTCCTATTACATTATCAACGAGTTCATTAAAATTTTGGTGAGATACTCC
Source organism: Synergistaceae bacterium (assembly GCA_017446645.1). Taxonomy (GTDB): domain Bacteria; phylum Synergistota; class Synergistia; order Synergistales; family Aminobacteriaceae; genus JAFUXM01. The sequence goes on from JAFSQO010000184.1 coordinate 2,394, forward strand.
TGACTTGGACTCTTCGCCTGAAGTGTTGACTTCGATTAGAACGTGAGTAACTTTATGCAGCTCTCCTGCTATGCGATTCACCCGTTGGGCAAGTTCGATAGAGTCAATGGAGTCAATATAGTCAAAGATTTCCAGGGCCTTACGGACTTTATTAGCCTGTAAATGACCGATTAACCGCCACGGAATCCGCCTTGAGCCAAATAAAGCGTTTTTGTTCTCTGCTTCCTGAATCCTGTTCTCGCCGAAATAATCAATGCACATGAATTTCTCGGCCTCGTGCATTTCGTCAACAGTTCGGGTCTTGCTTACTGCCGTAAAAAATATTTTCTCGGAATCAGGTCTGCCTGCTTTCTCACGTGCTTTATTTATCCTTGCAAAAATTTCTTCTGCGTTCATAATTCATCACCATATCCTTGTGTTGTCTGCCTTTATATTATCTGCGTTGAGAATTAGCTTGTTGCCGGGTTCTACGCCCTTTTCGATAAAATAATTATTGTCGTCAGCAGGAAAGCCCTCAATAATCTTTAATTCAGGACTGTTTCCCTTCACTATGAAGACCATATTCTTGCCTTCGCGGGTAATCACTGCGGTATCAGGAACCATTACGCCCTGTTGGACTCCGCAGATTACAGCAGCGAAAAATTTCCGGCTCCGTAATGCCTCCGGTGGAAAGAAAGGCAGCCGCAAATAGACTTTAAGTTTCTGGCCTTGAGACTTCACTGCTACAACTTCTGCTTTTCTCTCTTTGCCCTCGAATTCTGTTTTTATATGCAAGTACTTATTATCTTTATTGCCCAAGATTCTCACAAGTGAAGGCGTTGCATCAAGATAGGCAATGCACCTCAAAATCTGGGGCTGAGGGATCAACTTGCCAATTGGGTCGCCGCGTTTTATTTGGGTTCCGTTCTCGATTAAATCAGCGTTGTGAAATTCAGGGAAAGGCGCGAAGTCAGGCCAAAGCCGCGAGTAAACCCAGTTACCTTCCTGACCGTCAAGTCCAGGATAAAAATAAGCAGGATACGGAGCTTTTACTGCTGTGCCGTCAAGTGCTGCCAGTGCCTCACCCTTTGCGACAATGTGGGGACGCGGTGAGGGATAGGTCAATAACCCGCTCTTAGGTGCATAGATTAACTGCTCGTCCCATAACAGAATGCCTTCGAGGGGCTGCTCTTCTGCGTAACTTGCCGAAGCTGCTTCTATAAACTGCGGGTGAGAAAGCTTGTAGTTCTCGTACCAGACTCGATAAAGCCTGTAGCCCATGACAAATATTATTACAAGGACAGAGTAGTATATTATTCGCTGAATTAATTGCAGGAAAGCCCTGAATTTTTTTTGCTGACGTGTCATCATCTTTTATCGCGCTCTATTTCCGCAAAGGCATCATGATTGTGAATGCTCTCGGAACTCGTGACGTTAATCTTGTACCAGAGAATCCGCCCTTCATCATCGAGTCTCAAGGCAAGCTCCCTCACAACATCCTCGACAAATCTGGGATTCTGGTAGGCAAGCTCTGTAACAAATTTTTCGTCCTCACGCTTCAATAACGTAAATAACGGCGATGAAGCTGCAGACTCTATCATGTCAATTAACTCCTCGAACCATACGAGACCTGAACACCTGACTTTTAACGAGACAAGGGCGCGCTGATTATGTGCACCAAACTGCGAGATTTCTTTAGAGCAAGGGCAAAGGGTTTGGACGTTGAGACTTAAGCCTATAATCATGTCGAACTTCTTACCGTCTTCGTGAACTGCCTCAAGGTTTACGTCACACTTTGAGAAGCTCTCGATACCTGAGACAGGTGCTTTCTTCCTGAAATAGTAAGGGAACTCGAATTTCACATGGCTTTCTGATGAATTCAGCTTTTCGCACAGCCTCTTCGTGAATATATCGAGATTTGCAGGGGAGACTCTGCCGCGAAACTCTTCAAGCGTCTCGATGAACCTGCTCATATGAGTACCCCTGAATTCCCTGGGCAGCATTACACTCATTGAGATACTTGCTATGGTGTTCTGCGTCCTGTTATCTTTGTCCAGCAGGATAACGGGATAGCTTACACCCCTAACGCCTACCCTGTCGATTTGAATGTTTCGTAAATCTCTTTCTTTCTGAACGTCGTGCATGATTTTATTCTCCCTAAATTAACGGAGGCAAGCTATACGCTTCTCGTGAATTCCACATCTCCAGCAGCTCTTCTCTGTGAATTTCTGCCCATTCACGGACAAGCTCAACAGCACGCGGAGGCAGGTCTCCTTCAAGCATAGAGAGTGTATTAATATCGAATTCTCCTGCATATTCACCATAAAGCGCATGAAAGTGCGGCGGGTTATGTTCTCTGACAGCGAAGAACATTTTGATTATCAACCCGTAAAATCTGGCAATCTCAGGCATTTATAAATCACTCCTCCTTAATATTACACAGCTCGTCTCAGTTTCCCAGACATGAACCTCATGAAGTCCGCAGTTATCGCGCTGCAACAAATCATGAATCTCGTCCCAAATCCATAACGCAATGTTCTCTGCAGTTGGCTGTGAAATTATCTCGTTGATGTAAGAGTGGTCGAGTCTCGAAATAACTTTGCCCTTCACTATGTCATTAAGCTCGCAGAAATCCATAATCATGCCTTCTGAATCCGGCACGCCCTCCAGGACAACGCGCAATCTGTAAGTATGTCCGTGAAGTTTCTCGCATTTGCCGTGATAGTGCACAAGATTATGGGCAGCATCGAACTTGAAATCTTTACTCAGTAACATATTTCACCTTAAACCTTTCCATCTATTATGCAGCCAAAACCAGAGTTCAGGCTTTGACTTTATGAATCTCTCAAGGGATTTGTTGCAGGCATAGACAGCTAGCTTTAATCTCTCGTCATGACTCACGCTCTTATCAGGAAGTTTCACGGGTTCAAAGAATTCTGCCTCATGCTCAAACGGCTTTATCCTGTAACAGCAGGCAGGTATCACCGGGTC
>JAFSQO010000185.1 GCA_017446645.1 Synergistaceae bacterium
GCTCCTGACGGCATGGCCTCACGAGAGAGCAAGAAGTGCAATCACCTGCTTTTGCTTGCAGAAAATGACACGGGTTGGCATAATCTTGTCAGGTTAATCTCTATCGCAAACACTCAGGGATTTTACTATAAGCCCAGAATTGAACGTGACTTATTAGCAAAATACCACGAGGGAATTATTGCAAGTTCCGCATGTCTTGCCGGTGAAATTCCCCAGTTTATATTACAGGGTAATCTCGAAGCTGCCGAAGACCGCGCAGTCTGGTACCGGGATACAATGGGCAACCGTAATTTTTTCCTTGAGATTATGCCGAACTCTCTGCCGGAGCAAAAGAAAGTCAATGAGGCAATCGTAGAAATAGCACGGCGCACAGAAATACCGTTAATTGCTACAGGTGATGCCCATTATCTGGAGAAAAGCGATTACGAATGGCATAAAGTCCTGCTGAAAGTCAACACTCATGCAGATGCAGATGATGATGCATTTGGGTTCAGTGCGAATGACTTTTATCTCAAGTCCCCTGAAGAATTTGCCCAGATTTTCGGCGACTGGGTGCCCGAAGCATTATCTAACACGGTCGAAATTGCTGAACGTTGCAGCGTAGATTTAAAGCTGGTTCCTAAAAATGAAAACGGTGAGAGGTTCTATTACCTGCCGGATCTAAAGCTCGATGAAGGTATGACTCCTGACGAGGATTTGAGGCAAAAGGCACGTGAAGGACTGCGCGAAAGGTTTCACTCAATGGGACGCGGTGAAGTTACAGAGCAATATGCCAAGAGACTTGAATACGAACTCGGAGTAATTACAAAGATGGGTTTTTCGGCGTATTTCCTGATAGTGTCCGGAATAATTCAGGCAGCAAAATCCCGTCATATCCCAATAGGTCCGGGGCGAGGCTCTGCAGCAGGTTCTCTCGTTGCATGGTCGCTAAAGATTACTGAGCTTGACCCCCTGAAATATGATTTGCTGTTCGAGCGTTTCCTGAATCCGGAAAGAATTTCAATGCCCGATATAGATACAGACGTTAGCGATAAGGGACGTGATGAGCTTCTCAAATACATATCAGAACATTACGGAAGCGATAAAGTTGCCCAGATTATAACTTTTGGACGAATGAAGGGCCGTCAGTCCGTCAAAGATGTCGGTAGGGTTTTGGGTCTTCAGTATTCCGTGATAGACAAGGCAGCGAAGGCAATCCCGGCTATGGCAAAGAATCTGGATTCAGCCCTTGAAAGCAGCCCTGAATTCAGAGAGCAGTATGAGAGCGATCTAACCCTCAAAAACATAGTAAACACTGCAAAGAACATCGAAGGACTTGCACGCCACACCTCACAGCACGCAGCAGGTGTAGTCATTACTCCTGTCCCGATTACTGATTTGGTGCCGGTTAAGAGGCTTGGCACTGAGAAAGACGCTGCAGGTCAAATCGTTACGCAATTCACTATGGAACCTGTTGAGAAGTTAGGGCTTGTAAAAATGGACTTTCTTGGCCTGAGTACTCTCTCAATAATAGAAGAAGCATTACGGAATATTGCGAATAATCATAAAACAGTTCCGGATTTGAATCAAGTCAATGACCTCATGAATGACCAGAAAACATTCAAGCTCTTACAGGACGCTGACACTATGGGGGTATTTCAGCTTGAGTCTGACGGAATCAGGGCAATGCTGCGAAAGCTCAAGATTGACAGATTTGAGGATTTAGTCGCAGCCCTCGCCATGTACAGACCGGGACCTCTTGATTCAGGAATGGTAGACCAGTACATTAACTGCAAACATGGACTCGCTGACCCGGTTTATCCTCATCCGTTACTGGAGCCTGTCCTGAAAGAGACTTACGGGGTAATTTTATACCAGGAGCAGGTCATGCAGTGCGCTTCAGTCTTGGCCGGGTACTCACTGGGAGAAGCTGATATACTCCGAAGGGCAATGGGCAAGAAAAAAGTCGAGGTCATGCAGGAACAAAGGGCGAAATTCCTTGACGGTGCTGCGAAAAAGAATATTGATGCTCAGACTGCTGAAAAAATCTTCGACAACATCGAGAAATTTGCAGGTTACGGATTCAACAAGTCTCACAGTGCTGCATATGCGTTAATCTCTTATGATACGGCGTGGCTAAAGGCTAACTATGAGTGCGAATTCATGGCTGCATATTTATCTAGCCAGATGAAGGCAAAGAAAGAAGTTTTGGGTCATTACGTTCTCGAAGTCAGACGAAGCGGCATTAAAGTCCTGCCTCCTGACATAAATTCATCAATGGAAGATTTCACGGCTGTCGGTGATGTTATCAGGTTTGGACTCGGTGCAGTCTCTCGAATGGGACATAATCCTGTCGCAATGATAGTGAATGAGCGTGCAAATAACGGGAATTTCAAATCACTCTGGGATTTCGTAAAAAGAATAGACTTGAGCGTCATCAACAAATCCGTAATCGAGAACCTGATAAAAGCCGGTGCTTTCGATGAGATTTCACAGAACAGGCAAAGATTAATCTCAGTCATTCCGGATTACATAAAAGCGATTCAGAACACTTCCAGCAAAAAGAACGTTAATCAGCTTGATTTATTCGCAGTGCTTGAAACTGACGAAAACGTTGCAGCTGAGCCAGACATGCCCGAAGTTCCTGATTTTGACGCTCACACCAGATTAGATTACGAGAAACAAGTTACTGGTCTGTATATCTCCGGTCACCCTTATGAGGCACATCAAGACAGGTTCAGGGATTACGTTAATTGCACTATAAATGACCTATCGAGCTGGGAGGCTAGCGACACGATGCCTTGTTTTGGCGGGGTTATCTCGGCATTCAAAGAGAAGAACACAAAGAAGGGCGTTCCCATGTGCACCATGCAGGTCGAGGACTCTGAGAGCAGCATAGAAGTCGTAATCTTTCCGGATAAGTGGAAGACCCTCAAGGAGACGTTAAAGTCCGGTCAAGCATGTATAATCGAAGGCAAGTTAGATGACAGGGGGCAGGTCTTGCTCGAAAAAATAATCTTGAGTGAAAATCTTGAGTCAGAAGGGCAAAAATATATTAATATAGTCATGGATATCACGGGTCATAATAGTTTGCCTGATATGAAGAAATTTGTCGGAATTCTGGCAGACTGCAAGGGGGGCAAAAACAAATCGCGAGTCATCCTTGAAGTCAAAGATGAGGACGAAACTTGCGTAATATGCCTGAAAAATCCTGAAGTTGACCCGAAAAAGTTACAGCAAAAATTACCGGAAGAAATGCCTTCAGAATTTGCTGTAATGAGTGTTGTATAGTTATATAACTAAATTAAATCATAAATATTAGGGGGTAATTTTTACATGTTTGTCAAAATCGTATGTACTATAGGCCCAGCCAGTGAGAATTATGAGACACTGAAGGCTATGGCTGAAGCAGGAATGAACGTGGGTAGGCTGAATTTCTCTCACGGAGATTACGAAGGGCACGAGAAGAAATTAAAGCTCATACGCAGGGTAGAACGCTCCGTAAAGAAACCCATTGCCGCATTACTCGACACTAAAGGCCCTGAAATCCGTACGGGCTTAATGGAAAACGGCGAAATAAATCTCGTTCAGGGAGCAAAGATAATTCTCTCATCATGTGAACA
>JAFSQO010000186.1 GCA_017446645.1 Synergistaceae bacterium
GAGCTTTAGATATTGCACGCTGCTTATATAAATTCTCGTAGCGTTTGAAGTCCGTCTGAGCATTCTTGTGTTGTGCCTGAGCCTGAGAGAGTGAACTTTGTGCCTGTTTCAGTGCCGTATTAAAGTCCGTCGGGTCAAGAGTAGCGAGTAAAGCCCCTTTTTTGACGGCTGCACCCTTTTCGTAATTTATCTGATTGAGGGTTCCTGATACTTTGAACGAGAGATCTGCACGCCTTCCTCCCTGTACAGTTCCAAAATATTTTCTGGTGAAATTTTCTCCTGTACCCTGTAATTTTATTGTGCGTACAGGTCTGATTATTTCGGGTTCCGGTTCTTGGTTTTGCTCCTGTCTGAAAGTATCGAGGCCGTAATATATGCCTATTATGACGGCAACTCCAAGCAAGAATTTTATGATGTGCTTCAAGTTTTTATCACTCCCTAAAAAATTTTTGCGTAATTATATAACTTTGGGGAGCTTTTTACCTGATATGTAATGCGGTTGATTTTTTAGGTATTATATGGCCTCGTTTACATGTTTAAAACTTCTGAGTGAGAACCTGTACGCATCAGCAATAATATAAGCATCTCTTCATATTTCCTGTAGACAAGCACCCAGTCAGGCTCTATGTGACATTCACGCGCTCCCTTCCTGTTACCCTTCAAGGGGTGGTCTCTGTATTTTGAGGGCAGCTGTGAACCTGAAGCAAGGATATTCACTGCCTCATTTAGTTTGCTTTCATCATAGCCGCCTGCAAGAACACGCTTTAAATCCTGCCTGTATTTCTTAGAATACCTGACTTCGTAACTCATCTTTATGCGAGCTTCTTTCTCTCTTTTTCCTTCATAGCACATTCGAGCATTATTTCTTCGTCAGTCTTATCGCTCAAAAGGGCTTCATTCATCTCCTCAACACTGTAGAATGGACCAATTATGTTTTTGCCTTGTTCAGCGTCTTTTATTGCCTGTTTAGTCTCTTCATTAGGTTCTAAAATATCTTCAACTGCAAGAAGAGCATCCCAAACTTTGTCTTCTGAAAGATTATCAACAATTTGTCTCAAAGTCTCACGCGGTGTAGGTGCAATTCGCATAATATAATTTCCTCCTGACTAAAATATTTACCCCCCGAATTATACTCTCAGGGGGTATAGATTGCTTGCTATTTCTGTTCGTTCTTCATGTCAAAGTGGAACATGACAATCCCGCAGGGCGGCAGAGTTAAATTCAGCGAGTAAGGCATGTTGTGGCTCTCTATGAGGTCTGATTCCATTCCTCCGCAGTTACCGATACCGCCTCCGCCGTACTTTTCAGCGTCAGAGTTCAAAATCTCATGCCAGAACCCGGAACGAGGCACTCCGACTCTATAGCCGTAACGTGGAACAGGCGTGAAGTTCGCAGCACAGAGAATATATTCGTCATCGCTCTTACCCTTACGCAGCCAGACTATTACGCTCTGGTGCCAGTCCGAGCAGTCAATCCACCTGAAGCCTTCCGGTGAGAAATCTAACTCATGAAGGGGCTTGTATTTCTTGAGGGCAGCATTGAGGTCCTTCACCCACTCTTGAATACCCCTGAATTCGGGCTTATCGAGCAAATGCCACTCTAGTGCGCTGTCATGGTTCCATTCGAGACCCTGAGCAAACTCACCGCCCATGAATAATAATTTCTTGCCGGGGTGAGCCCACATGTAGCCGTAAAGTAAACGCAAATTAGCGCGCTTCTGCCACCAATCGCCGGACATCTTGTTGATTAACGAGCCTTTACCGTGAACAACTTCGTCATGAGATAACGGCAGCATGAAGTTCTCACTGAAGGCATACCAGATTGAGAATGTGAGCTGATTCTGGTGCCAGCTGCGATAAACTGGGTCAAGGCTCATGTACTCAAGGGTGTCATGCATCCAGCCCATGTTCCATTTCATGCCGAAGCCCAAGCCTCCCAAGAAGACAGGACGCGTTACCATTGGCCAGTCCGTGCTCTCTTCTGCGATTGTCTGGATAGTCCCGAAACGACCGAATAACTCAGAGTTCATGTCTCGGAGTAAAGCAATTGCTTCGAGATTTTCATGACCGCCGTAAACATTGGGAACCCACTCGCCCTCTTTGCGTGAGTAGTCAAGATAAAGCATTGAGGCTACTGCATCGATTCTCAGGCCGTCAGCGTGATACTTGTCAATCCAGAATGCTGCGCTGGAAATTAAGTAACTTCTGACTTCGTTGCGTCCGTAATTGAAGATGTAGCTGCCCCAGTCAGGATGATAGCCCTTTCTTGGGTCTTCGTGTTCGTAAA
>JAFSQO010000187.1 GCA_017446645.1 Synergistaceae bacterium
ATAGCAACAAAACTTGAAAACGATGAACGTCCAAGATTTAACGGGGCTGCAGACAGATTAACGCAGTCCATTTTTGTTTTAAAATCTGAAATGATGATAATTAGCGGCCTTATCGACCAGAACGAGAAATTTTCTGCAATGCTGCTCTCTGAATATCGCAGAATTTCATCCGTAGACGTTGCACAATCTGGTTCGGCTGAATTCAGGGGGTAAATAGTCATGAGTAGTACATTTGGCGGCTTAGAAATGGGAAAGTCTGCACTTAATGCCTTCAGGCTGGGAATGCAGACAGTCGGTCACAATATATCAAACATGGGCACGGAGGGTTATTCCCGCCAGCGAGTTAATTACGTAACTGCGACACCTATGGACTTGCCGGGAATTGGCCAGGTCGGTCAGGGTATGCATGTCAGCGACATTGAACGAATCCGCGATGAGTTCCTTGATTTTCAGTTCAGGGATACCCAGACGGCTTTGGGTTACTGGGAGAAGGTCAGCCAGCTTTACGACAGCATTCAGAACTATATCTCAGAGCCAAATTCATCAGGAATCCGCAACGCTATGAACACGTTCTTCACGGATTTGCAGACCTTGCAGCAATCTCCAGAAGACACTTCAACACGGCGCAGTCTTGTCGAATCAGCACGTTCTCTCGGTGATATGCTCTCAGCCCTGACGGATAATTTCCAGACCTACAACAAATCAGTCAACATGGAAATTCAAAGCTCAGTCGCCGACATTAACAGAATGCTCTATGACATTGCAGCATTGAACAAAGAGATCGCTCAGGCCGAAGCACTTGACCAGACCGCGAATGATTTAAGGGACTCGCGCGATTTGATCCTCGATAAACTCTCAAAGATGATTGACATAACTTACAACGAGCCTCTTGAAAGCAAGGACGGAGTGCCCGGTGAGTTTTTCGTGACCCTTAACGGCAGGGCAATCGTTCAGGGTACTCATGTCAGAGAGTTAAAGGCTCATGCATTCATGTGGGACAATCAGGTTTACTATGACGTTCAGGTTGCAGAAAACGAATTCGACATAGTGAGTAATCCTGCTGTAGCTGATATTCTCGCGGCAGGCCCTGAAGGAAATTATTTGCTCTCAGTAGACAGAATAGCTAACGGCGTTGAATGGACAACAGGAGGCGGTGATGCCCATTGCCTTGAAGTCCGCGGTGCCGTAACTTCTTCGTTCGAGGGCGGGAAAATTTTGACTAGTGACTCTAAAGACATTCCCTACAAATTATCATTTAGAGTCCTTGATGAGAATAAAGAACCTTCAATTTTGACAATTAAAATCGACAAGGACACAGGCGGCTGGAAACTCAGGGCAGAAATTGACGGAAAAGCAGAAACTGACTCAAACGGTGATGTTATCTCACAGTCAATAACAGGCGACTTAACGATAAATAATCTTGCAGACTTCATAAACAGCAAAGCAAGCTCATTTACAATAAACGGCGTTACTCAAGACCCTGTGAATCTCAAAGTTACAGCTGATACGACAAATAACACGCTCACGTTCGTACCGAATGACTCTATCAA
>JAFSQO010000188.1 GCA_017446645.1 Synergistaceae bacterium
ATTTACGACATGGAGACCCCAAAAGCTCCGCCGAGAATTATTTTGCTTGAGAATATCGAACGCGAGAAAGATAATCTTACATTTATCGCTCAGCCGGGGCGCACTCTCCCTCATGAAGTCGAATTATCAATCAAGGCAGGCGATCTTGTGAGCAAACTCTACGACTCTATACTCGAACGCTACATTAAACCCAATGACAAAGACTCTTTGCGCAGCCTGAATATATTCTGTGTCCGTTTAGTGTTTTTGCTCTACGCCGAAGACTCCGGGTTATTCACGAAATCTCAGTTTCATGACTATCTCAAGGCCAGAGAGAACACAGCACGCGACTCACTCAAGAAGTTATTTGCAGTACTCAATCAATGGCCTCACGAGCGCGACCACTATTTAGAGACAGACCTGAAGGATTTTCCACGCGTCAACGGCGGATTATTCGAGGCTGACGATATCGAACTCCCTCAAATTGACGGCGAACCACTGCGAATCATTCTTGAGGATATGAGCGAAGGCTTCAACTGGTCAGGCATATCACCCACAATATTTGGCGCAATCTTTGAGTCGACTCTGAACCCTGAGACCAGACGCACCGGCGGTATGCATTACACTTCACTTGAAAATATTCATAAGGTCATTGATCCGTTATTTCTTGACGAGCTGACACGGGAAGCTGACACAATCATTAGCTCGCAGAAATCAGGAGCAAGGACTCGGAAGCTGAAGGATTTTCAAAAGAGGCTGAGCGAGATTACTTTCTTTGACCCGGCCTGCGGTTCCGGGAATTTCTTAACGGAGACTTATTTATCACTAAGACGGCTCGAAAACAGAATACTTGCTGCCCTGCCTAAGTCAGAGCAAATATATTTCGCAGAGTCAAAGAACGAGACTCCTATCAAAGTTTCAATATCGCAATTTTACGGCATAGAGATTAACGACTTCGCTGTCAACGTTGCAAAAACCGCCCTATGGATTGCAGAGTCTCAAATGTGGGACGAAACAAAAAAGATAATCCACTTTTACGGTGAACGGCTGCCCCTTAGCGAATACAGGCAGATAACGGAAGGCAATGCATTAACGCTGGACTGGCAAAAGATAATCGCGCCTCAAGATAATTTATTCATCATCAGCAACCCCCCGTTTCTGGGCTACTGGCTTCAGAATGGAGAGCAAAAGAAAGAGATCAAAGCGTTATTCGTTGACACAAAGGCTTCTGGCAAGATTGATTACGTCTCAGGCTGGTACTATAAAGCCTGCGAATTCATGAAAGGCTCAAGGGTCAAAGCCGCATTTGTCTCTACGAATTCGATAACTCAGGGTGAACAGGTCAGCTATGTATTCAAGACTCTGAATCAGAAATTCGGCATTGCGATAGACTTTGCACATCAATCTTTTATATGGGACAATGAAGCGACGGACAAGGCTCACGTTCATTGCGTAGTTATAGGCTTCAGCATGGGGAATGACTCCGGTAAAAAGAAGCTTTTCACAGATGAAGGGGTAAGGCTCGTTGATAACATAAATTTTTATCTCGTGCCTGGACCAAATGTCTTTGCAGAACCCAGAACTAAACCGGTGAGTAAAGACGCTCCGCAAATGATGTTAGGGAATCTTCCTAGAGACGGCGGAAATTTAATCATCAACAGTAAAGCAGACCTTGATAAACTGCTCGAACGTGAACCTAAAGCAGCAAAGTATATCAAACGCTTTATGATGGGTTACGAGTTCATTAACAATATACCGCGCTGGTGTCTATGGCTTGTCGCTGCGAGTCCCTATGAACTGCGAAGTATGCCCCTTGTTGCAAAACGAGTGAAAGCTGTACAGGAATTCAGAGCAGCAAGTAAAAGAGAAGCGACTCGAAAGCTGGTGGATACTTCATGGCTGTTTGCGGAGATTCGGCAGCCTGACAAAAATTATATTGCACTCCCCGCAGTCTCTTCGGGAGAACGTGACTATATTCCAATGGGCTGGCTTGATAATTCAGTTATACCCGGCAATAAATTATTTATTATTCCTGACGCAACACTTTACGATTTCGGGATATTAATTTCACGCGTTCATATGGCATGGATGAGATTAGTAACAGGTCGTTTTGGTATGGGTTACAATTACTCAAATACTATCGTGTATAACTGTTTTGCATGGCCAAGTCCGACTCAGAGGCAACGCTCTAAAATCGTGTCAACAGCGCAAAAGATTCTTGACGCAAGGGCTTTATATCCTGACAGCTCATTAGCAGATCTCTATGATGATGTCTTCATGCCCCCGGAACTCAGGAAGGCTCACAGGTTAAATGACGAAGCAGTGTGTGAGGCTTACGGCTGGCCTGATAACATCAGCGAAGACGAAATAACGGCGCGTTTGTTCAGGTTGTATCATCAGCTCACAGAGTAAAAAAATCCTCCCTCCAGTTTTAATTGCTAAAGCCGGGGGGAGTTTTTTGTTCAAACTGTACTATTTAACTCTTACTGTGATAAAAGCGTCAACATAACTCCTGCTGCAACTGCCGTGCCGATAACTCCTGCAACGTTTGGCCCCATTGCGTGCATTAATAAGAAATGTCCGGGGTATTCTTTCTGGACGCATCTCTGAACGAC
>JAFSQO010000189.1 GCA_017446645.1 Synergistaceae bacterium
GTTTTGGGCTGACCATCTCAATCTGGGGGTCTACAATCTCCTCTTCAGGGGTGAAACATGCATACTCACAGCCTGCAATGTGTGCGCTTCGTGGGCCTACGTCGACGACTTCCTTGTCATTTATCCTGACCATTGAACCGCCTGCACAGCCCAGAATCCTGACATCAAGTGAGCTTATGTAAGTGTCATGGCCTCCGATTTGGGCATAGTCTACACCGGGACGACCATTCTTGATTACTCCGATGTTTGTTGTAGTGCCTCCTACCTCGAAATAAATTGCGTTGGAAGCACGTAGATACATCAATGAACCCATTACTGAAGCTGCAGGACCTGATAAAGCCGTGAGAATCGGACGCTTTCTCATCTCGTTGATTTCCATGACTCCGCCGTCTCCGCGCATTATCATTAATGGAACTGTAACGCCTGCTTTTCTGACCGAGCTTTCTGTAGCGTTTGCAGTAGCTATCATCTTTGGCAGAATCGAGGCATTTATCGCTGCTGTTCGAGTTCGGCGCGTTAATCCGTAAAGTTTCGTAATATCCGAAGCCATCGTTGCAGGGACGTTCTTGCTTGCTGCAGAATCGTGAATCATCTGCTCTTCGTTCATGCTGTCAACTCCGAATGCCATCGAAGCTACGATAACCTGTGAACCTTTCTGAATTAATTCGTCTACCGTAGAGTTCACAAGTTCAGGTGTTAAATCTTTCTTTCTGGCAAACGCGTTGAAGATTTTTATAACTTTCTGGGTCTTAGGGTCTAGCACTATGTCACTGAGTGCAAGCTGTCTTTTTGCGAGAAAACTCTCGAACCAACCGCCTGCTACTCCGAAAACTCCGACATTTGCCACGTCGCCTTCGATAAATGCATTCGTTGCCTGAGTAGTAGAGTGAGCAACAAACACTACATCTTCGGGTTTAATGCCGTTCTCGGCCATGCAATTCCTGAATGACTGGACGACTCCTGCTGCGACTCCGTCTTTATCGTCATGGGTGGTCTTGACTTCGTTCTTGCCTATGATTTCATGAGTCAAGTTATCCATTGCGACGCATTTCGTGTAAGTTCCTCCGACATCTATACCCATTCGGACTGAGCGATTTTCGGGCATTAATTATTGTCTCCCTTCTTCTTCTAACATTAATTTTACTATTGAGGCACTTAATCTCGCTGTAACTTCTTCAAATTCGTGAAAGTCAATAGTCTCCTGAGAGTCTGCTTTGTCAGAAATTGTGCGGATTATCACGAACGGAACTTTATTCAGATAACAGACTTGAGCAATTGCACCGCTTTCCATTTCACAGCAGTCTCCGCCGAAAGTTGCGGTGATTAAATCTTTCTGAGCTTTCGTGCTGATAAACTGGTCTCCTGTACAAATCCTGCCTTCGATGATATTTTTATCAGGAGCAGCCTTCTTTGCGGCCTGTAACGCTTTCTTGCATAATTCAGAGTCTGACTCAAACGCAAATTTTCCGGTATACGGTATTTCACCTTTCGCAAAATTTATGTATGAGACATCATAATCATGCTGGACACAATCACGGGCAATGACTACATCACCGATATTTAACTCAGGATTTAACGAGCCTGCTATACCTGTATTTATTATATGAGTTACTTTAAAGCGGGTTATCAGGATTTGAGCGCATATTCCGGCGTTGACTTTGCCAATTCCGCACTTGACTACGATTACATCACGTCCGCCGAGTGTGCCTTTGCAAAATTCCATGTCTGCAATCTTCTCGATGCTTTCAATTTTTGCGGAGGCTTTAAGCAAATCAACTTCAACGTCCATAGCTCCGATTATCCCGAAAGTTTTTTCGAGTCCTGAAGACTCACAGGGAATAATAAACGCGCTGATAATTATTACAGCAAGCAAAAATTTTTTCATGATGATTAATAAAGCCCTCCCGTCATAATCAAGAGGGCATGACTTGATTAATTAACCGACCATCCAAGCTGCGCCGAATCCTGTCAGGAATAAATACACAGCTGCATACTGCAAAATTCCCGTTGCATAGGCGTTCGGAATCGAGAGCTTCAGGAAGTCGCGAGACTCTACTTTCGTATAGGCAAGTCCCCATGCAACCCATGACTGAGTGATGCAGCAGCCAATATTTACAGTAATCGTAGGAATTGCAAATACACCATACAGGAAAGGTACTGAAAATTTCGAGACGTTAGACAGAACTCCAAGAGTAGCAGCTCCGCAGCCTACAAGGGTCATCGGGCCTCTGAACAGTCCCATGAATAACAGGACAGCAAAGACTACGCACACTATAAGCTCGGACTTTGGCATAATTCCGCCGATTACGACATTGAAATACGGTGAGGCATATACTGCAACAGCGTTAAACATGGGCAGGGTAAGCAAGAATCCTACTAACGGTGCTGTGTCTACAACGCCTTCATAATAGAGCTTGTTGACGAGCTGGCAGTTCTCCCTGAAAGTTCCGGACATTCTTCCGCATAAGAACAAAGCCGAGAAACCTGCAATAACAAATCCGCCAATAACTGAGAAATTAAAAGCAATGTTCAGGATAACAGGCACAACCGGCAATATTAACGTGTAAATCGGAGCGTCCTTCTGTGCAGCCTGAGGTGTTCGGGTCTGAGCAGCCCACTGTCTATGCGATTTTGAGCGGCCAAGATAGAACATAGCAAGCAAAGTTGTTACTACTAACATTATTGCGAGTGCAGCATATCCCCAGTGTGAAGCGTACCAGCCTAACGTGAAATCAGGCATGTCTGAGGGTTTTATGAAGAATGCTCGATATTGGGCGAAGTTTACGGGATTTAAATATATTCCTGCTGCTACTGAACCCATGAACGAGAACATTGCGATTGCCTTGGGAACTCCCAGAGACATTAAAATAGGAAGGACTATAACGCCGATTGCGATAACCGGGCCTGCTCCTGTCATTGAGGTGAAGATTAATGCTGTTACGAGATTTAACAGGGAAATCGTTACAACGGGCTTATCTCCTCCAAGCTCTACGGTCTTGCGGATAAGTGTCGAAGCAATTCCGGTGTCCATTAAGACTCGTCCGAACCATGCGCCCCAGCAGACATTGACCAGGGTAGTTCCCCAGCCCTCTGGAGCCGCCTGATAAATCCTGTTGAGTATCTGGACTAACCCCTTGCCGCCCTCGAACATCAAGACAGGGTGAGCCTTAAGGAACTCTTCTGACACGAATAATGTCCCCAGCAATGGCAGCACAGTCCATAAAATCGTGATGACTAAGAAGCCTATCATCAGGTTATAGCCCTTGATGCAATACCAGGCAAGAGCGAAGAATGTGAGTAGCAGAATTACACCTATAGCAAAATCCATAAAATAACATTCTCCCTTCTGTGAGAAAAAATAAAATAAATTGGGTAAGATAATTTTACGGGGTAATTCTTTATTTGTGAATAGCGAGATTGACTGTATTACATAGTGAGAACAACACGGTTATCTGGGATAAATTGCTCAATTCACTCATTTATTGTATTATTTATATATTATGAAGCAATAATTAATTAGGAGGCTGACTAACAGTTAATAAAAAATTATAAAATTATATAAAAAGGTTATTGTCTTTATTAAGTTGTTAGCTATCATATAATTTAATTAATTAGAAGGTGGTGAGATACTTGATAAAGACAATACGAATAATGCTAATTCCTAATGACAAACAGAAAACGCGCTTGTTTCAGTTTGCAGGGACAGCAAGATTTGCCTATAATTGGGCA
>JAFSQO010000190.1 GCA_017446645.1 Synergistaceae bacterium
CCCTGTTCCTCTTCAAAACTTAAAACTGACGGCCTGTGGGAGTTATTCTGAGCTGCAACTAGTCCGCTTGGCGTTGAAGTATTCTGAACGTTGAACGATCCCCCTGAAGGCGTAAACATTGTGCTTTTGAGGGTTCTGGGGTCAAGTGCTACACGGAATTGACTCGCGCGGATTGTCTTACTGCCCTTAGAGCCTATAAAATTCATTCGGATTGCACGGCCTCCCTCGTCGACTTCTGAAACTTGAATCTCTCTTATAGTGCCGATGTCTGAACCCGTAACTTTCTTGATTACGCTTTGAATCTTTGCGTTAGAAAATTTTGCGTTCCACACTGAAACCGGAGATTTATAGCTCACGACTTCAGGGACTCCTGTCAAGTATGGCAGCGTCTGCCCCCAAACGTCAGCAATATCCGCAGTGTGTCCTCCTGAGTCAGAGTGAAAGTAAGTCATTGCTAGTTCATTGCCGTAAGTCAGAATTTCCCCCGCTGTACTTGAGACTGCCTGATTTGTCTTAGCTGTCTCGACTCCTGCACCTTTATAGACTTGATCCGAGTCAGTGTCTACGACATCATAGCCTTTCTCAGCACGATTCATGCTCTGTTTGAGAACGTATGTCCGCGCGCTGATTGCCTGTGCCCTGAGTGCCTCCATGTGCCACGATGCCCCGACTTCAGCAGGAAGGACTCCGCATAGATAATTCTCGAGATTAACGACGTTCAACAATCCGCCCCTTGACGTTATGAGAAATGCGCCCCTGTAAGTCCTGCCGTTGAACTTGAGAAAGCCTGTGCCTGTTATCCTGATTGGCATTAAGAAAGAATTTCCCGAAATATTTGCGTAAGATCCTGATACAGATATACTTGCCGACGTGCCTAAATTTCCGACCCTGCCTTCACTGTCAGTCATTACGAGCGTGCCTTCAGTGATCCCTATTGAGAACTTTGAACCGCCTGAAATCTTAACGTAAACGTCTCTTGCTTCGAGAATCTTTGCATGTGAAATTAATATTAATGCGAATAAAAATACTGTGAAGCGTTTATAATAACTATCCATTGAATTTGAATCATCTCCCGTCTAAATTTTTTTCCCCTCGTAATCACCGTAATCACGGCCAAGATAAATATATGCGTTCGGAGTAGCTTTCCTGCCTCTGGGGGTTCGTTCAATCAAGCCCTTCTGAATCAAATAAGGCTCGTAAATGTCTTCGATGGTCTGTGAGTCCTCGTTCAAAGCAGCTGCTATAGTTCCCAATCCTACAGGTCCGCCGTTAAATAAATCTATTATAGTGCGTAAAATCTTTCTGTCGCCCTCGTCAAGACCTTCTGAGTCAATATCAAGCATATTCATAGCCCTGACCGCGATAAATTCATCGACTTCACTTTTTGAGTCTGCCTCTTCCTGCATTGACCGAACTTGAGCAACATCACGGACTCTGCGTAATAATCTTAGTGCTACTCTGGGTGTACCTCGTGAACGTTTTGCGATCTCAAGCCCTGCACCCTGAGTAATTTTCACGTTCAGG
>JAFSQO010000191.1 GCA_017446645.1 Synergistaceae bacterium
ATACATTTTTGTTAAAGCGGAAGTCTAACCGCTAACTAATATTTTAAGAGAAAAAGGGGAAAAGTCAAGTATACTGGGCGTTTCATCTCACTACTAAATTAGCGAGTGTTCACGCCAAGCTTATAAATTTTCGTGCTTTCATGATAAATATCTCCTAATTGTTTGTGATTTTTGAGAACTTTGAGTAATTATAACATCACGTCTGGTCAAGCATGTAAAGAAAATATGTTACTGCAAGCAAATCCCCCGAACCTCCGGGACTGATATTTTGCTCTATAAATTTTTCATCGAGTTCATAAATCCCCTGAAGAGTCAAGTCTTCACGCTCTAGCATTTCCCGTGATAATCTCATGACTTCCCGGGCAGTCTCGATATTATGCCGTGAAATTATATTCGTGTCCTGGGCAGCTGCCATTAAGTTAATCAATGTAAAGGCAAGCGAATCATTCATGCTTAATCCAACAGATAAATATTTTCTCAACGCCGGCAACGATACATTTCTCACTGTCTGATAACCTGACTCAGCTTCACCCCTGATCCCTGTTATGCCGTGTTCAAGATAAATTCTTTCACCCTTAGTCAGAGAGTCATAATCTTTATTGCGAGCCTCCCCGAAGTCCTGCTCACAAATTCCGGCACAAATTTTCCCGGCTAAGTTCATCACTGAGTCAGAGTTCACGACTCCATTACTGCCTGCAAGATAACCTGCCGAAGCACTCAGCAATCCCAGTGAAAAAATCTCACCTTTATGGGTGTTAATGCCTCCTGTTGCAGCAAACATACTTTCTTCTGCTCTAATGCCTATCTTGCGAATGTTCGCGAAAAGTTTTGACGGTGAGAGCTTGTTAATTCCGGCTATGAATCCTGACTCGGCGAACTCATCAAAGCATGAATGCAGCCCCGCAGCACTCTTCATGAAAGTAAAGAAGCCCATATCTCTATGAGCTCCTGAATTATTGCGGTCTACTAAACCTGGTTTCGGGGTAACTGACACTTCGATTAACATTGCCTCAAGTGCCAGCCTCCCGATTAAGTTATTACTCGTCATCGTAATCATCGTCATCTTCGGCGTATTCACGGCCCCTGAACTTCGCCCATAATAATCTCACACGCCAGACAACTTTGTAGGCTGCAGGTATAGAGATCATTGCGAGCATTCCTCCAGCTATTAAGCCTCCGATTGCTACGACTGCGATAGGACGCTTCATTTCACTGCCTCGTCCTGTTGAGAGCAAGGGCACTAACGAGACGACTGATGTAACGACTGCCATTAACAGCGACTTAAATCTTACATGGCAAGCCTCTTCGACTGCCTTGTATGGGTGAACGTTCTGCCGTCTTAACACTTCCGCGTAATCTACGACAACAATTGCGTTATTAACGACCATTCCGACAAGCATAATCATGCCGATTATTGCGAATATAGAGACGTTTACCTGTGAGATTAACATTGCAGGGACTACTCCGATTGCTGCCATTGGAACAGTAGCGAGAATTACGACGCTATATATCCAGCTTTCGAGAATAGCAGCGACAACAAGATACGTGATTACTATTGCGATGATTAACGTCCTCAACAACTCTGCAAAGTTCTCGGCCATATCTTCCTGTTCACCGCCGAAGTTAATGCTGACTCCTTCAGGGATAGTCATAGAGTTCACAACATCACGCATTTTCGCATTGCCTTCACCTGCCGTGATATAACGCACACGCCCTGTTACAACGACTGCACGCTGACGTTCTACACGCCTAATTTCAGTAGGTGAGTCGCTCCATGAAATATCTGACATTTCGTCAAGGGGAACAAGTCCGTAATTCGTCATTATTGGGAGTTCGTGAGCGTTGAATATATCGCTTGCCTTATCCCGTGCAATTCTGGCTTTGATGTCGTACTCGTAACCGCCCTGTCTGAATTTCCCTGCGTCACGTCCGATTAAGTAGCCTCGAACTATTCCGGCCAAGTCAGAGATATTTAATCCTAAGGGTGCAAGCCTCCACCTGATTGGCTTTACCTGAAGTTCAGGCTTTCCCATTTCCATTTCGATCTTCAAGTCGCGAATTCCGGGAACATTCCTGCCCCGTGACCTGATTTCTTCTGCAATGTTATAGAGCTGGTCCAAATCCTGACCCTTAACCTGAATCTCTATAGGATTTCCGAAGCCAGAACGTGTTGCAGCTATTGAGACTTCGACTCCGGGCAAATCATTAAGCCACGGACGAATTTTATCTGCAAGGTCTTCAGTTGACGGCCTGTCCGGGTCATTGTTCATGTATAAAGCTACCTGAGCCTCGCTGATTGACTGACTCCGCATTGAGCTTGCTACTGTAGAGACTACGTTCTTGATATATTTGCGGTCCGGTATAGTGTTAATGTAATCTTCAACTTTGTAGACTAAATCCGCTGTCCTGTGAATCGAAGAATTATTGTCAAGAGTAAGGGTTATCCTGACAGTTCCGTCGTCCATTGAAGGGGTGAACTGGGTGCCTATGAAGGCTCCGAGTTTTAATGAACCGTAAGTCGCTAAAACCGTGAACAATATCGTAATCATGGGGAACTTCATAGCAAGGTGAAGAACTATGAAGAATAAATCACGGAAACCGTCAAATATCCAGTTCCACCAGCCGGTTAAGATTTTGCCGGTTAAAGAAAGTTCACTTGAGTCTCCCTTCTGCTTCTTGATCCTTGCTGCAAGACACGGGGTAACAGCCATAGTTACCCATAACGAGAAACATGTAGCGTACACTATAGTAACTGCATAGGGCTTCAAGAACTGTCCTGCAATCGTGCTCATTAAGGCAACGGGCATGAAGACTCCTAAGTTAGTCAGGACTCCGGCAAGGACTGACATGGAAATTTCTACAGTGCCTTCTTCTGCTGCTTTGAAAGGCTCGTAACCCATATCGCGGAATCTATATATATTCTGAATGATTAATATAGCGTTCATGACAAGAGTACCCATAGATAAGGCAAGTCCCAGGGTGCTCATAAGATTTAGCGTGTAACCGTGAATCTGCAAGGGGACGAAAGTAGCTGCAAAGGCAACGGGCATAGAGAAGGCAACGATAAACGTAGCTCCGAACCTTCCCAGAAATAAATAGATGACCAGAGCAGTTAATGCTATTCCGATTGCTGTATCGCGAATGATATTCTTGACTGCTGACTCTACAAAGCCCGTATCATCATAAGTGTATTCATATGTGAATTCAGGAAATTCTTTCATAGTGCGTTCCATGAGGCGTTTTATCAACCTTCCTGCTTCGACAACGTCAGCATTTGAACGCGGAGAAATTCTTAACTGGACGACTGGGTGGCCGTCTGCTCTAGCCATACTTCGCTGATCTTCTTCACCGTCAATGACTTCGCCTAACATCGAGAGCCTCACGGGTTGGCCGTTTCTGGTAGGGATTAATATATTTTCGAGCTGTTCTACCTCGTTGAATTCTCCCATTAATCTTAACGACACTTCGTCTTGTCTTTGCGTGATATAACCTGAAGGCGTAGTTTCGTTATTGGCTGCAACGACGCTGCAGACCTGCATGTAGCTTATTCCGTAATCACTTAAAGCAGCAGGATCCAGGTTTATGTGAATTTCCCTGTCTCTTCCGCCTGTAACGTCAACTCGTCCGACTCCTTCAACACGGGCTACAACTGGCTGAATTCTGTCTTCGATCATCTTCTTTGCAGTTTTTTCGGGCATGTCTGACGTAAACGAGATAATCAAGAAGGGCTGTGCACTTATATCAAACTTGCTTGCTATAGGCTCATCGGCATCATCAGGTAAATCAGGGATTTTTGCCTTGACCTTGTTGTTCACGTCAACGAGTGCCAAGTCAGGATTCGTACCAGACTCCATCTCAACTGCGACCATTGAAATTCCTTCAAGCGAGTATGTAGTAATCGTGTGAAGATTCTCCAGGTCAGCGAGTGCGTCTTCAAGTGGCTTGCTGATTAACTGCTCTATTTCGTTGGGGCCTGCTCCTGTGTAAGTTGTACGGACTAAGACGAAGGGCAGCTCGACATCAGGATATAACGTAACACCCAGTGTGAAATAGCTCGAAATTCCCAGCAAAATCCAGATTACAACAGAACACCCGGTGAATACAGGGTGAGTAATACAAAATCGTATGAAACCTCTCATGAATCAATCAGCCCTCGTTTGTATTATTATTATCTGCAACGTCAACGTTCATGATAATTTCTGCACCGTCATAAAGAACTCTGTTGCCGCTGGTGATTAATGCATCGCCTGGTTTCAATCCTGATGTTACGATTACACGGCCTTCACGCCCTTCTCCTGTAGTGATCGCTGTGAGCTTTGCCTTGTTCCCGTGAGCCAGATAAACCGACTGGGTGCTGCCCCTGTAAAGTACTGTATTA
>JAFSQO010000192.1 GCA_017446645.1 Synergistaceae bacterium
GAGTATCGGGTTCTATGAAACAGTAAGGAAAATGTAATAAAATGTGAAGTATTATTATGTTTTTTGCATCGGATTTTTATATCATGGCAACACCCAAGAGAAAAGTGTCTCATGCTAGGACATCACAGAGAAAAGCACATTGGCTCGGAGCACTTTCTGCGCCCGAAACTATGACCTGCACTAACTGCGGTGAAATAACGCTCCTGCATCATGCCTGCCCTTCATGCGGGTATTATCGCAAGCGTCAGGTTGTAAAAGTCAAGTCAGCCTCAAGTGACGAAGCAGCAAGTTAGAGTTAAATGCCGGCGGTGTGTGCATATTCATTCATATCTCCGGCTTTTGTTATGAAAAATTATGAGCTTAGAGGAAAAATTTTATTTTCAGACAGAGGCAGCAGAGTTACTGAACATGATGATCAGCTCTGTGTACTCGAATAAAGACATATTTCTGCGCGAATTAATCTCTAACGCTTCAGACGCACTCGATAAACGCAGAGTAGAATGCCTCAAGAATTCAGAACTAGCCGAGAACTCACAGCCCGAAATCAGGATAGATTCCGACCCTGATAATCACGTGTTGTCAATAAGCGATAACGGTATAGGCATGAACCGCGATGAGTTAATTAACTATCTGGGAACTATAGCAAAATCAGGTACCCGTGAATTTCTCAAGGCTGCAAAAGAGAGCAAGACCCAAAGTGAATTAATCGGCCAGTTCGGAGTAGGCTTTTACTCTGTATTTATGGCAGCAAACAAGGTCGAAGTCACAACCCGAAAGCTCGGTACATGTGAGACCTTCAGGTTCATATCGGACGGCAAAGGCTCCTACACGATTAGTGAAACTGAGCAAAGACCCGAATGCGGTACTACCGTAAAATTATTCCTGAAAGAAAACAGCGATGATGATAAAGATAACGATAACGCAAAGAATTACGCCGACGAATGGGTAATCAAGGGCATTATCGAAAAGTATTCGGATTTTATTTCATGGCCCATAATCTTCAAGGATAAAGTCATAAACTCACAGAAAGCCATCTGGCAGAGACCCGAAAGCGAAATCACTGACGACGAGTACAAAGAGTTCTACAGGCACCTGACCCATGACTGGCGCGATCCTTTAACTCACATAAAGCTCAACGCAGAGGGCAGCACGAACTTCAAAGGATTGTTATTCATCCCGTCAGAAGCACCGTTTGACCTGTTCATGAATCCGGAATCGGGCGGTGTAAGTCTATATATCAACCGAGTGTTCATCATGAATGACTGCAAGGAGCTAATTCCCAGTTATATGCGCTTTATCCGGGGAGTAATTGACTCCGAAGACCTGCCCCTGAATATATCGCGCGAGATACTTCAGGACGAGCCAATAATCCGCATTATCAGACGCAGCACTCAACGCAAGATATTTAACGAGCTGAAGAAATTACTCGATTCAGACCGTGAGAAATTCGCAAAGTTCTGGCTGGCTTTCGGACGAATCATGAAAGAAGGCATAATTCAGGACAGGGAGCACTCAAAGAATATACTCGATATTGCACTGTTCAGGACAACTCACGATGATAACTGGACGACTTTATCAGAGTATGAGTCAAGAATGCAGCCCGGTCAAGAGGGCATTTATTGCCTTGCTGGACGTGATAATCTCGCTGCTCTGAAGGCTTCACCGAAACTTGAGCCTTATATTGCTAAGGGTTATGAAGTGCTCTTGATGACCGACCCTGTTGACGAGGTTATTTTGAGTGATTCGAGATTTATCCTGCCTGCCGAGTATGAGTCTAATACTAAGTTGTTGAACATTGCACTTGACTCTGTAAGTCCCTATTCTGACTCGGAGAAGAAGGCGAATGACGAGAAGTTACAGGCACTCATGACGGAATTCGATGCACTCAAAAAAATCGCTATGAATACTTTTTCGGATAAACTTGAGGACGTTAAGCCGGTTCTGGGGATAAACTCGCCCGCAGTTCTTCGTGAGGGTGAGCACGGAATGTCGTTGCAGCTTGAAAATTTAATGAGGGCAGCAGGCCAGCAAGTTCCCGTTCAGAAAAGGATTTTCGAGTTAAACGCCGAAC
>JAFSQO010000019.1 GCA_017446645.1 Synergistaceae bacterium
GAAATTCACAAGACCTGCTGAAATTTTTCAGTCAAATAACTCACTGATAGGCTCTTCTTCGTGAACCCTCTTAATCGCTTCGGCAAACGCTGGAGCCAACGACAACTGCAAAATCTTCTCTGACTTCTTTTCTTCAGTAATTGGAATTGTGTCCGAGAAAACTAATTTTTCGATTCCGGATTTATTTATTCTGTTCATTGCAGGCCCCGAAAGTACAGCGTGAGTCGCACAGGCAAAGACCCTATCACTGCCCCTCTCGATAAGTCCCTGGGCAGCGTGGCAAATCGTCCCGGCTGTGTCAATAATGTCATCAACCAAAATTGCAATTCGCCCCTTAATGTTGCCGACTATATCCATGACTTCTGAGACGTTAGCTACGTCATATGAACGCCTCTTGTCGACTATGGCAATGTCAGTGTCCAGCATCATCGCAAATTTTCTGGCACGGGCAACCCCTCCTGCATCAGGTGAGACAACAACGACTTTATGAGCCTTTAACTCTTCGCTCAAAAATTCCTTGAAGTAAGACGCAAGCAATTTCATTCCCGTTAAGTGATCTACAGGAATGTCAAAGAATCCCTGAATCTGTCCTGTGTGAAGGTCTGCTGTTATGACCCTGTCGACTCCCCCGTGAGTTAAGACATTTGCTACAAGTTTTGCTGTGATTGGCTCTCTGGGTTTGGCCTTCCTGTCCTGACGCGCATAACCGTAATAAGGAATAACAGCATTAACGTAATGTGCTGAGGCTCTTTTTATCGCATCGGCCATGATTAACAGCTGGAATAAATTTTCATTCGCAGGAGTACATGTTGGTTGAATAATAAACACGTCCGCTCCCCTTACGCTTTCATCAAGAGAGATACCTATTTCACCGTCTGAAAATCTGAAGTGCCTGATCTTCGCTAACGGTATGTTTAATTCTCTGCTGATTCTTTCGGCAAATTCAGGATGTGCTGTGCCGGAAAATATTTTAATGCCGTTTCCTCTGGACAAGTTATTTATCTCCTTCCGGTTTTGAAGTTGAAGTTGAAGTTGAAGTTTTATGAAGATTGCTTCGTAATACCCAGTTCTCTATATTTACCTGTCTGGCTCGTCCTACCCCTAGTGCATTTCCGGGAACCTGCTGGGTTATAACAGAACCTGCTGCGGTAGCTGCATTATCCGAGACTTCAACAGGAGCTACAAGCATAGTATCCGAGCCAATGAAGCAATTATCGCCTACTCTGGTCTTGTGCTTTCTTACGCCGTCATAGTTACATGTTATGCTGCCTGCTCCGATATTAACGTCATGGCCTAAAGTTGCATCGCCCATGTAAGATAGATGGGGGACTTTGGAATTTTCGCCGACATGAGAGTTCTTCAGCTCGACAAATTTCCCTGCAAAGGCATGACTCTCCAGGCAAGAATGTTCACGCATATAACAGAACGGTCCGGCCTTGGCGAAATCCTTAAGCTCGCTATCCTCGATAAAGACATATGCAACGAGTTTAACGTTACGGCCAAGAACTGCATTATTCAGAATCGAACCTGAGCCTATATAACAGCCTTCGTTAATTTGGCTCTTTCCCCAAATCTGGACGTTTGGCATGATTACAACATCAGGTGCAAGGGTTACATCTGAGCCGATATAGACGCTGTTGATGTCGAGAATCCTGACTCCTTCGTTGAGCCAATGATTGATGATTCTCTCTTTCATGGCACGTGAGACTTCTGCAAGCTCCCTTTGATTATTAACACCCTGCATTTCTTCTTCGGGCATTGCAAAAGCTCCTGTGTTGAAGCCCTGAGAGTTCATGAGGCTCAAAGCGTCCGTTAAGTAATATTCTTTCTGGGCATTGTTATTGGTAATGAGGTCTATTACGCTTTCGAGTGCTTTAACTCTGAAGGCATAGCAGCCTGCGTTGACTTCGCGGATTTTTATCTGCTCAAGTGAGGCATCTTTGAATTCGATAATACTGACATGATTATTTTCACGAATAATTCTGCCATAAGCTCCCGGATTTGCTGCATTGAAAGTTATCACTGTGCAGTCGTGTTGTTCACAGCATGATATTAATTCATTGAGGCTTTCGGGAGTCATCATAGGCAAGTCGCCGTTAAGAACTATCAAATTCTCGTAGTCCTGCCACCATTCACGGGCACATCTGACTGCGTGGCCTGTACCTAGCTGCTCATGCTGCCATAGTATTTTTACTTCGGGAAATTCTTTATTAACGTGTCCTTCTACCTGTTCACCTCCAGAACCGACAAGGACACCAATATTTTCAGGACTGATTCCGATTGTGAGAATATTCTTGATTACATAATCTATAATCGGACGATCTAAAACCGGCTGTAAAACTTTAGGGGTTGCGCTCTTCATTCGTGTGCCCTTACCGGCTGCCATCACTAGAACGCAAAGATTATTTACTATTTTTAATCACCTCGAAAGTTCGTGTGGCTGGGGTGGATGGATTCGAACCATCATTTTAGGATCCAAAGTCCTGCGTCCTGCCATTGGACTACACCCCAACAGAACACGTTAAATTATTGCCCAAAAAATTTTTTACGTCAAGTTTATGCTAAAAAATCACGATTTGTACTGGGCAGATTATCCATTCGAGTCTCAGGCAGATCCGGTACTTCTGGAGTCTCCGGAATGTCTTCGCTCATGAGTTTTGCGAATTCTTCTGCATCTAAGACTTCACGCTCAAGCAATACACCTGCAATCTTGTCGAGCAAATCTCTATGTTCGGTCAAAATTTCTTTCGCAGTCTCGTAGCATGAGTCAATTATTGCCTTGACTTCTTTGTCTATCGCAAAGGCAATTTCTTCGCTGTAATTCCTGTCCTCTGAAATATCGCGTCCCAGGAAAATCTCCTCGCGTTTGTTGCCGAGTTTCACAAGCCCTAACTTGTCGCTCATTCCCAACTGCGTGACCATCTGGCGGGCCGTCTGGGTAGCTCGTTCAAGGTCATTTGCTGCACCGCTGGTTACGTCATTGAAAACGATTTCCTCACTGACTCGTCCACTCAATAAAATTGCAATGCGATTCATTAGCTCTGACTTTGACATCAGGAATCTGTCTTCTTCAGGTAATTGCAACGTATAACCTAATGCTGCGTGGCCTCTGGGAATAATCGAAATTTTGTGAACAGGGTCAGAGCCGGGCAGAATCTTAGCGACAATTGCGTGTCCTGTCTCATGATAGGCGATTATTCTCTTCTCGTGGTCATTGATTAACCTGCTTTTGCGTTCGGGGCCTGCCATGACTCTCTCGATTCCCTCCTCAAGTTCTTCCATGCCGATTTTTTCTTTATTGTGACGTGCTGAGAGCAAAGCTCCTTCGTTGACGAGATTGGCCAAGTCTGCTCCGACCATTCCGGGAGTCCTGCGGGCGAGAATGCTTACATCGACATCGTCTGCAAATTTCTTGTCCTTCATGTGAACCTTCAGAATCTCCTCACGGCCTTTAACGTCAGGTCTGTCAACCGTGATATGCCTGTCAAAGCGTCCCGGTCTCAATAAGGCAGGGTCAAGAATGTCAGGTCTGTTAGTTGCTGCAATGAGTATAGTGCTGCTGGAGTCATCGAAGCCGTCAAGCTCAACAAGTAACTGATTCAAAGTCTGCTCGCGTTCATCATGTCCGCCTCCGAGTCCTGCACCCCTGTGCCGTCCTACCGCGTCCATCTCGTCAATAAAGATGATACAAGGCTGGTACTTCCTTGACTGCTCGAACAAGTCACGAACCCTAGCTGCTCCGACTCCTACGAACATCTCGACAAAATCAGAACCTGAGACGCTAAAGAATGGGACATCAGCCTCACCAGCTGCTGCTCTTGCTAAAAGAGTCTTACCTGTGCCGGGAGGTCCAACGAGCAAAACGCCTCTGGGGACTCTTGCGCCTAACTTCCTGAATTTTTCGGGGTCTTTGAGGAAGTGAATGACTTCTTGCAATTCTTCTTTTGACTCTTCACAGCCTGCTACATCATTGAACGTAACTTTTGGCTTGTTGTCCAGAAATAACTTCGCCTTGCTGCGTCCGAACGACATTATCCGCCCTCCTCCTCCCTGCATGTTGTACAGGAAGTAGACCCAGACTCCGATTAATAACAGCGTTGGGAATAATGAGGTCATAAGGGTCATCAGCCAGGTATTTTTCTGAGGGGCTTCGATAGTAACGATGCTGCCTTTTGCCGAAGCCTTGTCCACAATTCCTGAGACATCAAGCCCGTAAGTCAGGAATCTTTGTCCGTTGTGAAGTTCACCCTGCAAGACTGCGGAAGTCGACTCGCCCTGAACAGTGTTATTTCTGATTTGAAGTATCCTGATGTGCCCTGCGTCAAGTTCGCTGAGAAATTGGCTGTAACTGATTTCGTCA